>NZ_JBFTQB010000006.1:0-38615 GCF_056398785.1 Paenibacillus sp. 01T422
AACAAAATAAAAACAAGTAAACACACGGAATTAACAACGATTTCCACATTTCTTTTTTCAAGGAGGATGATTCTATGAAAGTAGAACTGCATTGCCATACAAGACTATCAGATGGTTCATTCACATTTGATGAAATATTGGATCTGGCTATTCAAGAAGGTATCGGTCATTTGGCTATCACGAATCATGATACAACCCGTGATCTTCAGCAAATGGTACATACCGGGCAGGAGAGAGGCGTAGAGATCATTCCTGGCATAGAAATCTCAGGTTATGATTTTACAAGACAGAGAAGGGTTCATATTCTCGGTTACTTCATTGAGCAAGGAAACACTGCGATTGAGGCGTTATGCAGCCCGCTGTTAGAAAGGCGCCACCAAGGTTGCCTTATTGCGATAGATAGACTGATTGAGGCGGGATACTCGATTACTTTGGATGATGTGATGAAGTATGCAGAAGGCGGAACTGGTATCTACAAACAGCATATTATGCATGCCTTGATAGAGCAGGGTTATACAACAACTATATATGGCGATTTATATAAAAAGCTGTTTTCTCGCGGTCAAAGCGGCGAGCAGCCGGGTATAGCCTACATCCCGACAGAATATGTAGATGCGTGTGAGGCCGTCAAGGTTATTTTACAGGCAGGAGGAGTACCTGTGTTGGCACATCCGGGGCAATATAGGAGCTTCGAATTGATCCCAGATCTGGTGGAAGCAGGTCTACAAGGTATCGAGGTGTGGCATCCGCTGCACAATCAAGAGGATGAGCGAAGAGCTCAAGAGTTCGCCCTGGAGTTCAACCTGGTAATGACCGGGGGCTCTGATTTTCATGGATTTTATGGCGAAAAAGAAGTGCAGTTGGGAAGCAAATCCCCTGGCTTGCAAGTAGTAAATGAACTGCGTGAACGAAAACAAGCATTGTCCAACAAATAGTCGAACAACTAATAAACAATCCGAAGGAGATGATTTGATATGAAGCCCATCCATCAAACCCATGCTAACCTCCCATTATCGTCCGAGCCAAGAATTCACGCAAGCAGTCATATTACGAACAGTTTTGCTGGAGAATGGACCTCCATCGGACCAACGAATCATATTATCGAGTCCCGCATCGGTGACTATACCTATACGATGGATGATGTGACGATCAATTATACCGATGTAGGCCAATTTACGTCCATTGCTTCGCACGTTTGCATCAATCCGGTGGACCATCCAATGGATCGGGTGACGCAGCATCACATGACTTACCGGGGTGCTTCTTACGGACTCAGTGAGACGAATGACGAGGAGATTTTCAACTGGCGTAGAGGCAATCGTGTCACGATCGGACATGATGTTTGGATCGGGCATGGAGCGACTGTTATGAAAGGAGTTCATATCGGTACAGGCGCTGTTGTTGGTTCAGGAGCTATTGTTACCAAGGATGTAGCCCCATATACGGTCGTAGTAGGCGTACCTGCAAGAGCTATCAAGCAAAGATTTCCTCAGGAAATCATTGATGCATTGTTTCAAATTGCTTGGTGGGATTGGCCACGTGAGCTTATTAAGGAAAGATTCCATGAATTGAACGATATTACGAGCTTCATCAAGAAATACGCGTAACAGGGAGGGAGGCGGCAAGCATGTTTGAAGAAATGGATATTATGGACCATCTCATCCAGATGATTCAATCGGGCAAGTATGAGCCTGACGATAAACTGCCATCCGAGAATGAGATCGCAGACTGGTTCAAGGTTCCCCGTATCACAGCTCGTAAAGCTTATGAACGGCTTCAGGAGCTCGGCTACATTTACTCCAAACAGGGGAAAGGAAGTTTCGTGCAGGATAGAAACCTGCGAATCCCCCTGGTGCTTTCCGCCAATAAAAGTTTTAGCCAGAAAATGATTGAGCTCGGGTATCAATATGAATCGAAAAATATTTTTTGCGAGCCGATTGAATTCAATCACAAAATATACGAGACGCTTGGCGTAGAGGAAGCAGATCGTGTTTTTAAAATTGGCCGTCTGCGCATCATCGACGGCAGGCCGATCGCRCATCATATCTCCTATGTTGCTGAATCTGTCTTTCCTGAAATAGAAAACACAGGTAAAGATATTACATCGATGTTTACTTATTACAAAAATCAGGGCTACGAGAATATTAAATCTACGGAGTCAACACTTCGGTTAACGCATCCTTCCAAATATGAAAGGGAGCTATTGGCTTGCTCAAGTCTAATTCCATTGCTGGTCCTAGAATGCCAATGCAAGGACAGCGAATCAGGCCGAATTCTAGAATACAGTAAAACGATGTATCGTGGGGATTTGTTCACTTATGTCATTTAGAAATATTTTTACACAAACTTAACAGCTGCTAACCTGGCAACAAGATATTGTGGGTGATGTGAGGTTGGTTTGCATAGGGAGGAAGGAGGCTTAGATATGAATCGGAAGCAAAGAACGGAAATGCTGATTAACGGTTCGCCCCAGCTCGCTGCTGCTTTGGCTAATGAGATTGAAAGCCGTTATCCTGTTGCTTTAATCGAAGAGCCGAACCATGGACTTGTGATGGTGAAGGTGAGGGAAACTGCACAGAAGAGCCTATTTTACTTAGGCGAGGTGCTGGTAACCGAATGTAAGGTACGGGTCGAAGGCGCAGTTGGGATCGGAATGTTGAAAGGCGACGAGCCGAAGAAAGCCTATGAATTGGCTGTCATCGATGCGGCGTATGGAGCCGGCTTGAAGGAGACAGAGGCTTGGACAGCTCTGTTGCAGTCGGAAGGTGAACAATTAGCGGCAAGACGACAAGCGCAGCACAGGAGTGTTTTGAGAACAAAAGTTGATTTTGAAACGATGGACATAGATTGAAAGGAGTTTAACCGATGATGCTGGATATGGTGCACGACATCCAAACCGCGTATAGAAAGTTAATTGACTCGATGTCAAAGCCAGGGACAATTTCGGACCTTACGGAAGAAGCAGGGAAGCTGGAAGAGTTAGAAGGCTTTCTACCTGCGACGTATATAGCTGCTCGAATGCTGCTTGATACGGAAGTCACTTTCAAGGTGGTGTCTAAGCGGGAAAAAGAGATGGCACTTGCGCTTAGTCAATCTACGTATGCCAAAGAGGTTGAAATGGAGGAAGCAGACTTCATCTTCGTCCTCAGCGATGCTGAGCCTTCAGATTTAATCAGCGTGTTGGAAACCGCCAAAATCGGAGAGCTTCAGGACCCGCACAACTCAGCGACGATCATTATCGAAACGGAAGGATTATCCGGCGGAACGAAGCTGCTTTTGAGCGGCCCCGGCATTCAGACCTCTGTTAAAGCGGAGATACAGGTAATTGACGAGTGGATGGCCATTCGAGCTGAACGAAATACCGAGTTCCCACTTGGGCTGGACCTGATATTTACGGATTCCTCCCACCGTATGCTGGCATTGCCTAGGACAACTCAGGTCATGAAGGAGGAAGTCTAAACGATGGGTTATGTAGCGGTAAAAGGCGGAACACGCGCAATTGAACAATCTTTGCAACGAATCCAGTATGAACGGTTGCGGCAGGGCAAAGTGCTGGATGTGCCAGCGATTGAAGCCGGAATGAGAGGGCTCGTCGATCAGGTCATGTCAGAAAGCAGCATGTACAGTGAACGACTTGCGGCATTGGCGATTAAGCAAGCGGAAGGTAACCCGGAGGAAGCGGTTTTCCTGCTCCGTGCTTATCGTTCCACGCTGCCCCGGAAGCATTATTCCAGAACGGTGCACTCGGAGGAGATGCGGGTGGAAAGACGAATTTCCGCTTCGTTCAAGGACATTCCCGGCGGACAAATTTTGGGTGCTTCCATGGATTACTCCCATAGGCTTTTGGATTTCGACCTGGTTGATGAGACAGAAGAAACCGTAGCCGATTGGCTGAAAGAGTATCTTAAAGCGGAGGAACTCACAGCTCAAGAGATGACGGATACAAACGACGGCAGATTTCCCAAAGTGTTGGATTACCTAAGAAAAGAAGGACTCATTGCCGAATGTCCAATAGATCCGACTGAACCGGATGATGTTACCCGGACGAGTCTTACGTTTCCAGCAACACGGAGCGAGAAGCTGCAAATTTTGACAAGAGGACAAACAGGAGCTGTCACTTCATTGGCCTACGCGGTCATTCGTGGTTATGGCATGGTCCATCCTACGGTTGGAGAGCTGCGTGTCGGAGAACTTCCCGTATATATCGATAGCCCGCTCACTAAATCCAGTGAAGAAGATGATTCCTATTTTATCGGTGACATCAAGGTAACTGAGGTAGAAATGCTCGTGCCAGTGACGGTAGAGAAGGAGAATGGCCGGAAGGAACTGCAGCTTGAATTCGGATACGGTCTTTGCTACGGACAAAATGAAACGAAAGCCATTGCCATGAGTATTCTGGACAAAAGCCTTGAAAAAGGTGATAAGTCGATCCCAACGCAAAATGAGGAGTTCGTCCTTTTCCATATCGATTCGGTAGAATCAACAGGTTTCATTTCTCATTTGAAAATGCCGCATTATGTTACGTTCCAAGCGAAGCTTAACGATGTTCGTAAGACGAGAAAAACCCCAGTGGGCAAAGGCCAGGAGGTGTAGGGCAGATGCGAATCCAATATAACTTTGCATTTCTGGATGAAGGGTCCAAGAGAGAGATCCGCCGAGCTACGCTTAAAGCGATAGCGATTCCGGGTTATCAGGTCCCATTCGCTTCCCGAGAACTGCCAATCGGACGTGGTTGGGGAACTGGGGGCTTACAGCTGACGTTGTCCTTAATCGGGAAAAAAGACGTACTGAAAGTGATCGACCAAGGCTCGGATGAATCGGTAAATGCCGTTAGCATTAAGAAGCTGATCGACAAAACAACGGGTATTCCTACGGTAGATGCGACTAAGGATGCTACGCTGATCCAATCCAGGCATCGCATTCCGGAAGTTCCATTAGATGCAGGACAAATCCTCGTCTTGCAGGTTCCGATGCCGGAGCCGCTGCGGACGTACGAATCCAGTGAACTGGAGACCAAACGTCTGCATGGGGAGAAAGATTACAGCGGGGCATGGTTGATGCTATTCGAGCAAATCATGAAGTACGGAAGTGTATCCACGGGTGCGGATCATCCGGTGATGGTGCATGACCGCTATGTCATGGCGCCAAGCCCGATTCCGAAGTTCGATAATCCGAAGATGAACTATTCCGAAGCCTTAATTCTGCTAGGTGCGGGACGCGAGAAGAAAATCTATGCGGTTCCACCCTATACACAAGTGGTTTCCTTAGCTTTTGACGATGTTCCTTTTGAACCGGAGTCATTCCCAGGTCAAAGCTGCCGACAATGCKGGGCGCAAGATGTATTCATGGATGAGCTATATGACGCCGAAACAGACGAAACATTTTACCAATGTAATGATACAAGTTATTGCTTAGATCGAATGAATCCATAATGCTCTAAAGAGGAAGAGGTGACATGAGGATGGGAGAAATTGCAGCCCCTATAATGAGTGTTAATCATTTAAATAAACAGTTCGGCTCAGGCTGTGAAGCGTRCAGCAACCCGGAGCACAGGCAGTTGGAGAGAAATTATTGCCGGGCTTGCGGAACCGTCTATTCGTGCCAAGACGTTACTTTCGATCTGTACCCCGGCGAGGTTCTTGGAATTGTAGGCGAGAGCGGCAGCGGCAAATCGACTTTAATGAGATGTCTCTACTTCGATCAGGAAGTGTCCGGAGGCGAGGCTTATCTTCAGCCCTACAAAGATGGCGAAAGCAACCTTTTTCAGGAATCATCCCAACAGAAGAAGCACATCCGTAATCATCTCATGGGCAAGGTGTATCAGAATCCAGTTCTGGGCTTGAGGATGAACTTTTCCTCGATCGGTAATATTGCGGAAAAAATGATTGCTGCTGGAAATCGTTCTGTCAGCGCCATGGAATCCCGGGGAAGCGAACTGCTGGAGCAGGTCCATATTCCCGTTTACCGGATGAAGGAAGCACCGAAAAATTTCTCCGGCGGTATGCAGCAGCGCGTTCAAATTGCTAAGGCGTTGTCTAATAATCCACCGATTTTATTGCTGGACGAAGTAACAACCGGACTTGATTTATCCGTACAGGCCAATGTCTTGGATCTAATCAAGCACCTGCAGAGAGAGCTGAAGATCAGCATGCTTCTAGTATCGCATGATCTTGGAGWGATCCGAATGTTGGCAGACCGGACGATGGTGATGCTGGACGGCCGTGTTGTTGAGCAGGGCTTGACGGACCAAATCCTTGAAGATCCACAACATGCGTATACACAACAGTTGGTTCATTCCCTGCTATAACGAATCCCCGAGTGGAGGTCTTGTCTTTATGATGTATCTACTAACGAACGGCATCATTATTACGGAAGAAGCGCTTTTGGAGGGTTATGATCTATTGGTTCAAGACGGACGAATCGCTAGAATTGCTCCCAAAGGTGAGATTGCGGAAGTGGATGGCATGGAAATCATCGATGCAGCCGGGGGTTACGTGACACCGGGAATGATCGACATCCACTCCGATTACATTGAGCATATGACGGCGCCTAGACCGACATCCCTTATCGATTTTAAAATTGGCTTGCGCGAAACAGAGAAAGAACTTATTTCTCATGGTATTACGACAATGTACCATTCCTTATCTATTTTCAAATCGGTTGATTACAAGTACCGTCCAATCCGCGAGCCTGAAAATGTACGGAAGCTGATCGATTTAATCGATAGCACACACAACAGCAAGCATTTGATTCGCCATCGTTTTCATGCAAGATTTGAGATCGATAATCTGGATCAGATCGATAACTTGAAGAGCTACATTGCGGAAGAGAAGGTCCATTTGGTTTCTTTTATGGATCATACGCCTGGACAAGGACAATACAGAGATCTGGAAGTGTATAAAAAGACGGTTCTTGGCTACGATACACTGTCCGATGAGAGCATCGCCGTGTTGATCGCCAACCACCAGACCAAAGAGAAAATGACGGTAGACGCGATTCGGGAAATCGCCGCAATGGCTAGAGCGCACAACATCGCCATTGCTTCGCATGATGATGATTCCGTAGAGAAGCTGGATTTGGTGAAAAGCTTTGGCACCGCCATTAGCGAATTTCCAATCACGCTCGACATCGCCCGCAAAGCGAAGGAGAAAGGCTTGCACACCATAGCTGGCGCTCCCAATGTCATTCTAGGCGGCTCGCATAGTGGCAATTTGTCTGCGGCTGAAGCCATTGAAGATGGCTCTATCGATATTTTGTGCAGCGATTATTACCCGGCAGCGATGCTTCACGCCGTATTCCAGCTCGCAGGACCGAACCGGGATAACCTGGCTGAAATGTTTAAACTGGTCACTCTTCATCCGGCGCAGGCTGTTAACATTGACGCCGAATATGGTTCCGTACGGGAAGGAAAGAAAGCAGACCTGCTTATCATTGAGCGATTGGAGCCGGATGATTTTCCAGTTGTGACCACCGTCTTTGTAGATGGAAAGCTGATTCAGAAAACGAACTACAGGATCTAACAGGAGGTGATGGCATGGAAAATTTGCTGTCGATAGAACAGTTGTCCAAATCTTTTACCCTGCATAATTTAAACAAACAAATCTCTGCGATTGAAGATGTGAGCTTGTTTCTGAAAGAAGGTGAATTCGTAGGGATTACCGGGAAAAGTGGAAGTGGGAAATCCACCGTTCTGAAATGTATTTATCGTACCTACCTGCCTCATGCAGGACATATTTGGTACAACTCGGAGAGGTTCGGCCGCATTGATCTGGCTGCCGCTCCTGAGCGGACCATCATTGAGCTGCGCAAACACGAAATTGGGTATGTATCACAATTCCTTAGCGTCATGCCGCGTACCACGGCTCGGGAACTGGTCCACAATGCCATCGTGGAAATGGGTGACGATGCCCAGTATGCAGAGGCGGAGACGATTAAGATGCTGGAGCATTTCGAGCTCGACCGAAGCCTGTGGGACAGCTATCCTGCTACTTTTTCGGGAGGAGAGAAGCTGCGGTTGAATATCGCAAGAGCGATGGTTAAGCGTCCAAGACTGCTGCTGCTGGATGAGCCGACGGCGAGTCTAGATCACGGTTCAAAACTGAAGGTGAAACAATTGATCGAGCAGTTGATGAAGCAAGGAACTACGATGCTTGGCATTTTTCATGACCTGGAATTCATGGATAATCTGTGCGACCGGGAGTATCAAATCAGGGATGGCCGATTTTACACAGCAGAAAAGAAGGACAAGTTTACAATCTCTTAAAGTAGACTGAATATTCTGAAAACAAATGTGCGGTAAACTAGATAAAATAGGAATTTTAGGAGGATTTTTTCAAATGAAAAAAATATTAACACTCATCATTTCTTTATCTCTAGTTGCCGTAGCGGCAGGTTGCGGAACAAAAGCAGCAGGCGATACCAAGGGTGCAGCAGCTCCAGTTAAGACGAAAGACACCATCACAATTGCCTGGTATCCGAATGAATCCGGCGCCGAGTTGAAAGATGCTCGTGAAGAGTTAGGAAAAGCTATCGCAGCAGCAACTGGCAAAAAAGTCGAGCACAAAACAACAACGGATTACATTATCGCGATTGAAGCTATCGCTAGCGGCGGTGCGGATCTGGCTTATATGGGACCACAAGGCTATGTGGAAGCTAATGCAAAAAATAACAAAGTACAACCTTTGGTTGTTTCGAGCGGTGAGTCAGGCACACTGGAAGACGCTGTTTACTATAGCTGGTTAGGCGTACGTAAAGGTGAAGAAGCTGCATATAAAAACGGCAACGCATTTGCCATCGATAAAATTGCAGGCAAAAAGTTCTCATTCGTATCCAACTCTTCTACATCCGGATTTAAAGTACCATCTGCCAATATCGTTAACTATTTCAGCAAACAGGATCAATTTAAAAAATTAACTGTTGATGATCTACTTCAAGGTGGCAAGGACAAGTTCTTTAGTGAAGTTCTTTTCGGAGGCACTCACCAAGGAGCGGCTGTCAATTTGCTAACAGGTAAAGCCGATGTAGCAGCTTTCTGTGATACTTGTGTGGCTAACTATGTTGAAGTGAGCTCAGGGACAGCGAATACACCAGGAGCAGTATACAAAGTGAAACAAGGTGCAGCAGAACCGTTTAACACGCAAATTGGTAAAGAGTTTAGTCTGATTTCCGTTACGCCAGTATTGAACTCCCCACTTGCTATTAACACAGGTACGGTCAGCGCAGAAGATACGAAAAAATTGAAGGATGCTTTACTATCTGATGCTGTAACGAAAAACCCGAAGATCTTCTTGCCTAAAGATTCAAAAGATGCCGGCGTGTTCAAACAAAAATCAGGCAAAGAGAAATTCCTGCCTGTAGATGATGCGTTTTTCGGTCCGGTCAGAATGCTGTCCAGCAACTAATGTCACCACGAATCAACTAATGGATTAAGGGAGCAACCATGACAACGTTATTGGAATTCAAGCAGGTCTCTAAACAGTACGGTGCGGATACAAGAGCGTTATCAGATGTTAATTTCACTGTCAAAGAAGGGGAGTTCCTGTCGATCATCGGACCTTCCGGAGCAGGCAAATCAACTCTCCTTCGCTGTATTAATCGGATGATCGACGCAAGCAGTGGAGAGATCATATTTGATGGCGCGGACATTATGAATTTCAAGAAGCACGAATTGAAACGGCTGAGAACACAAATGGGTATGGTGTTTCAGCATTACAACTTGGTGAACAGATTGACGGTAGTCGAGAATGTCCTTCACGGACGTCTTGGCTACAAGTCAACGTTAGAGGGAGTACTTGGGCTATATACCAAAGAAGAGAAGAAGCAGGCTTTTGACATTCTGAGTATTCTTGGGCTAGAAGATCAGGTGTACAAGCGTTGTGACCAGTTAAGCGGCGGACAAAAGCAAAGAGTAGGCATTGCCCGAGCTCTTGTGCAGAATCCGAAGATGCTGCTGTGTGACGAGCCGATTGCTTCCTTGGATCCGAACGCCTCCAAAGTGATTATGGATTACTTGCGCACGATCTCTACGAATATGGGCATCACGGTCATCGTTAACCTGCACCAGGTGGATGCAGCGCTTAAATATTCGGACCGAATCCTTGGTGTGAACAAGGGAGCTATCGTCTATGACGGTTCCCCGAAAGAGATCAAGCGCGATCAGCTTTCCCTGATTTACGGCTCAGAGCTCGAGGAGCATGCAGAGGAGCTGGAGGGCAAATATGCGGGATAACTTTTTTGCTAAAAAGCGCATGAACACTCTGGCTTTTTGCGCTTTCATGTTGTTAGTAACGATAGTCGCTATCATCGTCACGGACTATGACGTCATCAAAGGGTTCACTTCTATACCGAAAGCAGCCGAATGGGCAGCTAGCAATTTTTATCCCAATGAAAAAGCAATGAAGCGGCTTCCCGCTATTATCAGCAGTTTATCTGAGACGGTTCTTGTGTCTATAGCTGCAACCGCTGTTGCAGCCGTATTTGCCATGATGTTCGCAATTGCGGGTTCACATACGACAGGCGTTGGCGGAGTTTTCAGTTTCGTAAGCCGATCAATCGCAACCTTATTTCGCAACATTGATGTGGCTGCTTGGTCCATGATTTTGTTAATTTCTTTTGGGCAAAATGTACTTACTGGATATTTCGCCCTGTTTTTCGGCTCATTCGGATTTCTGACAAGAGCGTTTATGGAGTCCATCGATGAAGTCAGCAATAGCTCTGTCGAGGCTTTAAGGTCAACAGGGGCAGGTTATTTTCCGATCATTTTCCAATCCGTGATTCCTGCCAGCATTCCTCAATTACTCAGCTGGGTTCTATTCATGGTAGAAACCAACATTCGTCAGGCAACATTAATTGGCATCTTGACGGGTACCGGTATTGGTTTTCTTTTCAGCTTGTACTACAAAGGCCTTAATTACAGCTCTGCCTCCTTGGTCGTTATCGTTATCATTCTTGCGATTTTTGCCATCGAATCGGTTTCTACCTATGTTAGGAGGGTGATTTTGTAAAATGGGACTTCAGGAATCTTTGAAAGCTGTCTCCAACAAAGACACCAGCTGGGAGCACACCAAGAGCACGTATCCCAAGAAACCCTTTAACAAACAGTCCTTTGTAATCCGGTTGACACTGGTTGCGTTGGCGTTATTGACGGTGTTTGCATTTGTTACTTTTGACTATAAGGACATTAACCTCCTAGAAGCGGTCTATTTGACAGCTGCTACGGTTAAAACCATGTTTTTTCAACCGATGTTTCAACATATCACTTTCTTCGAGGCGATTAAACAGCTGATCATTACACTGGGTCTTGCGTTCTTGACGACGTTGTTCGGCTCGATCATCGCGCTGTTCCTTGGTTTATTGGCAGCTCGCAATCTATCCAATCCTAAACTTTCTATTGTTATTAAAGCTGGTGTAGCATTTATTCGCGCGGTTCCAACTGTGTTATGGGTTTTAATTTTTGCTGTTGCAGCGGGACTTGGAAGTGTCGCGGCCGTCATCGGAATGACTTTTCATTCCATCAGCTATCTCGTCAAGGCATACTCGGAATCATTCGAGGAGTTGGATAAAGGGGTCATTGAAGCCTTGAAAGCGAGTGGCGCCAATTGGTGGCAAATCGTGTTTCAAGCTGTGCTGCCATCGTCTGTCTCCTACTTGATCTCATGGACGTTTATGCGATTTGAAATTAACTTCGCTGTGGCTTTGGCCATGGGGGCAGCTGCTGGAGCAGGGGGCATTGGGTTCGATATGTTCATGGCCAGTTCCTTTTATTATGACGTGAAGGAAATCGGAGCTATTACTTATCTCATCCTTGCGTTTGCTATCTTGCTTGAATTACTCGCTTCAAAAATCAAGAAGAAGTTAAGGGTTCAAGGGTGAACACTTAACAAAAAAGCGCGTTCACTCCATGGAGTGAACGTGCTTTTTATTCCTGCACCGATGCCTCGCAGCTGCAATAACAGGAAAATCTACCGTTAATCTGCCCTGTTCASCGTCAGGGAAGGAWATAACGGTAGAAACTCGGAAGGAWATARCGGTAGAAACTCCAGCTAAATCGTTGGAAGRGGACGAGATTTGGGTCTGCTCAGCAAAATWAACGCCRGAAAATCCATTTAATYGGGAAAAAKYGGAGMAATYGCAYCGAATAGCAGGAGGAATCGGCGGTAATTGCAGGGAATGGACCCACTCGGTAGCCCACAACTCGTTCTCTGCCAAACCTGTAGCTCCCTGTCACAGTGTCCTAGTGTCCTTCCCCCGGCACAGCATCCTCACGTGAGCTCACAAACCATCTTATAACTCCCAGCTTCCGCACGGAAACCGATTAGATCACGGTTTATCCGCAGCATGGGCGCATTCATTGAATCATTGTGTGTCCTTAAATAAGGCACACCGCATGCAGCGGCTGTTTGTATGCCGAGCATCTTTAAGGCAAGCGCGATGCGGCGACCTCGGTATTCCGGCAGCACGCCGGTATACTCATGATACATAGCGCGTGTTTGCTCGTTCTGTTGAAGCGTGACAACACCAATGTAACGATCGACGTCCTTGGCGATATGGATCCATTCCGGGCGCACGCCAGATTGCGTGATGGTCCACTTTTTCCATTCTTCGAACCATGGAAAGCTGCCGGAGTAGCCGGGAATATCCGGATGGGTGATTTTATACAGCTCATAAAGCTTGTTTTCGCTAGCTTCTCCAGGCTCCTCCGCTAACGTAGTGAAGCGAATCCCAGCCTGCTCGGCTTTGCTGATCGCATCATACAGCGAACCGCCATCGAACGCTGCCAAGTCGAGCACGGACTCAAACGTGTGGCGCTCCTTGACGTAGCCCCGKCGCTGCGCAAAAGCAAGCGATCTCTCGTCTGTTTCTCTCATGTAATCGATTAATCGTGTAGCCTTGACCTCAGCAGCCCATTGATGAAGCGCATCGAATAGGGCTCCTCCGATCCCAATCCCGCGATTCTCCGGATGAACGACAAGCGTGTGGCTTAAGGCTCCGGGCTCCGTCCATGGCGCTCGCCAGCAAATCGCATAACCGACCACTTGCCCGTGTTCGTCTTCCGCGACCCATTTGGGACGATCCCATCCCATCAGCTCGCCATCCTCATTGTAATGCAGCTTGCCCGGAGGAATGCTATCCTCGTCTCGTTGCAGTCGCTCAGCCGTTGTCGGCTCTGACCAAATCAAATTCAATAGAGGTCCGACCGCTGCATAATCATCTGGTTGCCGCATCGTGCGAATCGTAAATGTTGACACTAGGACTACCTCCATCTCAAATTAAATGAACTGATACAGTCATTATCCCATCCGCGGCGGTGAACTTCTTGGTAAAGTCTGGATATAAATAAAGATTCGGATGCAAGCCCTTTTTCCTAATTCATTTGACAATTTATCTAAAAAGGTGTAGAAATGAGTTAATTGAATGTTCTGAGTAAATTCATTGACGAGATCGAGTACGCTAATCCCTTGTTCCCCAGAGAGTTGGCCCTGTGCTGAAAGCCAACGTTCAAGACTTAGCCGAAAATCCTCTCCGAGAAGGAAAGCTGAAGCCACTTGAGTAAGCTGACCCGGGATCCTGCCGTTATATGGGGCGCGTATGTTGGTACGTTGACGGAGGTGCCGAGGGTCGAGTTATGGATCAATCGGAACAAGGGTGGTATAGCGAGATACAATCTCGTCCCTTATGGGACGGGATTTTTTTGTTTTTATTTTAAAAAGGGAAAGGATGTCCTGTATGAGAAAAGTGGACGTAAAAGAAAAAGCAAGGACCCGCGAGCTGCGCATTCTGAATCAATGGCAACAAAACGAAACATTCCGTGCATCGATCGATCATCGGAGTGACAAACCGAACTTCGTCTTCTATGAGGGGCCGCCTACAGCCAATGGAAAGCCACATATCGGCCATGTGCTCGGACGTGTAATTAAGGATTTTATCGGCAGGTACAAAACAATGTCAGGTTACCGTGTCGTGCGAAAAGCAGGCTGGGATACCCATGGCCTTCCTGTCGAGCTTGGCGTGGAGAAGCAGTTGGGTATTTCGGGGAAACAGGAAATTGAGAAATATGGGATAGCCGAATTCGTTGAAAAGTGCAAAGACAGCGTCTTCGAATACGAGAAGCAGTGGCGGGAATTGACAGAAGCAATCGGATATTGGACAGACATGGATAATCCCTATGTTACCTTAACGAATGATTATATCGAGAGTGTTTGGCACATTTTATCCGAAATTCATAAAAAAGAACTCCTTTACAAAGGCCATCGGGTCAGCCCCTATTGTCCTGATTGCCAGACGACGCTTAGCTCACACGAGGTAGCTCAAGGTTATGAAGACGTCAAAGATTTGAGCGCGACAGTGGAGTTTCGCAGTACGAAAGGGCAGGAAATATTCCTTGCCTGGACGACGACCCCATGGACACTTCCAGCGAATGTTGCGCTTGCGGTGAACAAGGACATCGACTACGTGAAAGCCAAACAGAATGGTAAAGTCTACGTCATTGCCAAAAATCTAGCTGAAAAAGTATTAAAAGAGAACTATGAGATTCTTTCTACGCACAAAGGGGAGGAATTCGTAGGGACCTCATATGAGCCGCCTTTTGGCTATATCTCTGTGAACCGCGGGCATATTGTTGTCGATGCAGATTACGTAAGTGATTCGAGTGGTACCGGAATTGTTCATATCGCGCCTGCACACGGGGAGGATGACTATCGCACAACCCGCCAGCATAACCTGGATTTCGTAAATGTCGTGAATCTTGCCGGACGGTATACGGATGAGGTAGTCGACTTTGCAGGGCGTTTCGTTAAAGATTGCGATGTGGATATTGTTAAAAGCTTATCAGAACGCGGTCTATTGTTTGCTAAGGAACGATATGAGCACAGCTATCCATTCTGCTGGCGTTGTAAATCTCCGCTTCTCTACTATGCGATGGAAAGCTGGTTTATCAAAACGACGGCTGTGAAGGATCAACTCCTTGCGAACAACAGCCAAGTGAACTGGTACCCACCACATATCCGCGAAGGACGATTCGGGAAATTCCTTGAGGAGCTTGTCGATTGGAACATCAGTCGAAACCGCTATTGGGGCACTCCGCTGAACCTCTGGCTTTGCCAGGATTGCGGAGCAGAGTATGCACCAGGCAGCAGGAAAGACCTGTATGAGAAATCGATCACGCCTATCGATGACAGTCTGGATCTGCATAAACCCTATGTGGATGCTGTGAAATTACGCTGCTCTTGCGGCGGAACCATGGATAGGACGCCGGTTGTGATCGATGTGTGGTTCGATAGTGGATCGATGCCGTTCGCGCAGTATCATCATCCGTTCGGTGATGAGAAATTATTCGAAGATCAGTATCCTGCTGATATGATCTGTGAAGGCATTGACCAAACGCGCGGCTGGTTTTTCAGCTTGATGGCCGTATCAACCTTGTATAACGGAAAGCTGCCTTACAAAGCTGTTATTTCAACGGGGCATGTTTTGGATGAAAATGGTCTGAAGATGTCCAAGAGCAAAGGGAATGTTATTGACCCTTGGGAAATCATTGAAGAATTCGGAGCGGACGCCTTCCGCTGGGCCCTGCTTGCGGACAGTGCGCCGTGGAACAGCAAGCGGTTTTCGAAGCAGATTGTAGCCGAAGCGAAATCTAAAGTAGTGGATACGATCAATAAYACACACGCTTTTTACTCGTTGTATGCTTTGATTGATCAATATAATGCCGAAGAATATCCACAGCAAGCTTCCAAGAACGAGCTAGATCGGTGGGTTCTGTCTAGATTGAACTCTACCCTTCAGAACGTCTTGAAGGGGCTGGAGGATTACGATTTCCTTAACCCAGCCAAACATATGGAAGCCTTTGTTGATGAGCTAAGCAATTGGTACATTCGCCGTTCTCGCGACCGCTTCTGGGGCAGCCAAATGACGGAAGACAAAGTCTCTGCTTACCAAACGCTGCGCGAAGTCCTGGTCACCTTAGCGCAGATGGTTGCGCCTTATATCCCGCTCATTGCGGAGGATATTTTCGGTAACCTTGGCGGCGAAGGAAGCGTTCATTTGGCCGACTACCCGAAAGTGAATGAAGCCGCAATCGATACGACGCTGGAAAATGATATGGCTACCGCCCGGCAAATCGTTGAGCTAGCGCGCAACATTCGGAACGAAGTCGGAATCAAAACACGCCAACCTCTGTCTGAACTCATTGTTTCACTGGATCGTGAATTTAATTTAAGCCGATTTGAAGACATTATCAAAGATGAAATTAACGTGAAACATATTCGCTTGGAGCAGAGCGAAAGCACCTTCGTCGACTATCAGTTGAAATTGAACTTGAAAGTTGCCGGCAAGAAATATGGTAAATTCGTTGGTCCTGTTCAAAATGTTCTGAAACAGCTTACTGCGTCTGAAGCTAAGCAAGTCGTTGACACCGGCTATTTCGACGTCACCTTTGACGGCGAAGCCATTCATCTTACACTGGATGAACTGCTTGTGGAAAAGCAGGGGAAAGCAGGATTTGCCTCCGCGGTAGGATACCAAATCAACGTCGCGTTGAATACAAACATAACGGAGGAGCTGGAACAGGAAGGTCTTGTTCGCGAGGTAATCCGCGGTATTCAAGATTATCGGAAGAAACTTGATTTGCCGATTGAAGAACGGGTAATCCTGACGCTGCATGTTGATGCTCCTCTGAAAGCCGCGATTGAGCGCTTTGATCATGTTTTGCGCGAGAACGTGCTTGTCTCGGAGATCAGATATGCTGCCCAGGCTGCGAATATGGAGGATGTTTCGTTCGGCGGATATCAATGCTTATTGCTCATTGAGTAAGTTGTGGGGGCTGCTACTTGGGTAGCGGCCTCTTTATTTG
This sequence comes from Paenibacillus sp. 01T422, assembly GCF_056398785.1. NCBI lineage: Bacteria > Bacillati > Bacillota > Bacilli > Caryophanales > Paenibacillaceae > Paenibacillus > Paenibacillus sp. 01T422. The sequence goes on from NZ_JBFTQB010000006.1 coordinate 16,850, forward strand.
TTGCGGGGGAGGCTGGCTGGAATTCTTCCCGTAAGGGGAACTACAGGGTCCTATTTGAGCGAAATCGATGATTTTAGCGATTAAGTGGAACTACAGGGTCTTATTTGCCCGGAAAAGGCTATATTTGAGAAGAAAGTGGAGGAATAGAGGATCGTAGTTCCGCTGGGCTGGTCAATAGGCTGATTTGCCGGGAAATAGAGGAATGTAGTTCCCTTTGGCGGGGAGGCCATTGAAGTTATGAGAATGAATACAATCGATATATTAACGCTCGACCATGATTTGGGGGAAGATGAACATGGAAAGGAACTTCCAAACGGGTATGATCTAGTCAAATACTTTTGTGAGCACGGTTTAAGAGCTAACAGAATCTACTTGCATACAGATAACCCAGTTGGTCGCAATAATATGTACGAAACTCTGCTAGCCGCCCAAAGAAGGGGATTTATCGCATCGGATATTGAAATTTATCATTATCCAATCACTGAAAATAAGTATTCAGGCACAAGAGATTTGGACTAGATTTATGTAAAGATTCTCTTGAGGGCATACCAGGAGAGATCAAACACGACTATTCAATCAGGGGGACCGAAACTTCACAGTTTCGGTCCCCTCGTTTATGTAAAATTATTTGGCGAGTAATTTCAAAAATTCACGCATGAAGCCAGGCAAATCAGGCCAAGCATGGCCAGAGACTAATTTCCCATCCACATGAAGTGTGTCTGCCGCATACTTAGCGCCAAGCTGCTCAACATCCAAACGGCATGCGGAATAGGCTGTMATGGTGCGGCCTTCAAAGTAATGGTTGTCTTTTAAAGCGGAGAATACTTGCGCAGCATGGCAGATAGCGCCAAGCGGCTTGTCAGCTTCAAGAAAATGGCGAAGAATCCGCGGAACATGTTCATTCGATCGAATGTACTCGGGAGCCCTGCCCCCAGGAATGATAAGTCCATCATACTGACTCGGATCTACATCAGCAAAAGCGATGTCTGACGGTAGCAGATGCCCTGGCTTTTCTGTGTAGGTCTCCCAGCCTTCGATAAAATCATGGACGACGGTATGAAGCACTTTTTTCGTCGGTGAAGCAATAACAGCCTCATATCCTTCCTCTATTACACGAAAATAAGGATAATAAACCTCTAAAACTTCTGCAGCATCACCGGTAAGAATTAAGATTTTCTTTGACATCGTATCACTCCTTGGAAATTAATGGTAGTTCATATCCAATTATGAAGAAAGCTCGGAACGTTGTAAACGGGTGCAATTTGACACGAATTGTCGAATGCCAGTTGGAGCGTAACCAAAGCTTCGGCCGCCCCGTCTTAATTGGATGGGGTGGCTTTTTTTGCATAAAAGGTTAATAGGCGGCTAATGGAGAATTGGTGAGCAAGGTACATTTGTAGGTTGCAGGCATATCTCAAGGATAGGGGGAGAAATGATGAATCAACAAGGGAATCCAGGACTCAGCAAGGGAAATGAAGAGCCAGTAGAGCAATTAGTCGCAGAGCGAAATAAGATCCATGAGGAACGAGTAGAGCAGGCGAATGCATTTTTGAAGCAAAAGGTGGATGGGCTAGAGGATGACAGTTACAGGCTGAGGTTTCATTTGATGCCTCCTGCAGGCTGGATGAATGATCCGAACGGTCTCATTTTTTATAAAGATGAGTATCATGCGTTTTATCAGCACTATCCGTATGAAGCCAATTGGGGACCTATGCACTGGGGACATGCCAAAAGCAAAGACTTGGTGAACTGGGGGCATCTCCCAGTCGCATTGGCGCCCTCGGAAGATTACGACGAAGTGGAAAATGGCGGCCATGGCTGCTGGTCGGGCAGCGCGGTGGAGGATAACGGTATTCTCACGTTAATTTACACAGGGCATGTTGATGGACGCACACCTGTGGAGGTACAGTGTCTCGCGACTAGTACGGACGGAGTTAACTTCCACAAAGAGACTAGCAACCCGGTTATTGCAGGGCCTCCGGAAGAAGGCGGGCTAGGGTTCCGGGACCCGAAGGTGTGGCAGCATGCAGGTGCCTGGTATATGGTGGTCGGTTACGGGAAAGACGGCTTGGGCAAAGTGCTGATGTATACGTCTCAGAATCTGCGAAATTGGTGCTACCTTGGAGTAGCTGCGGAGAGCGATGGAACGATGGGAGATATGTGGGAGTGTCCGGATCTCTTCCCGCTAGGGAGCGGTGACGATCATGTGCTTGTCATTTCCCCAATGAATATGGGAACGACGAAGACGATGTACTTAACCGGCAAGTTGAACTATGAAACAGGTCAATTCGCCTATGGCTATGCGGAGCGGCTGGATTACGGTTTCGACTTCTATGCCCCGCAAACATTCTTGGACGGGCAGGGCAGACGTATCCTCCAGGGCTGGATGAACATTTGGGGCGGCAAAATGCCCGAGCAGGAGCGGGGCTGGATGGGTGCCTTCACTTTACCGCGCGAGCTGAAGCTTAACGCGGACGGTACGCTGCGGATGGAGCCAGTGGCGGAATTGAAAGCTTTACGCGGGGCTCATCAACGTGTGAATGGTTTATCTATTGGTGCGGATACGGAGTTGACGCTGCCGGGTGTGCATGGCGATACGCTTGAGTTAATCGCCGTTTTTGATGTGGCGAAAGCCGCTGGTGCAGCGGAATTCGGCTTGCTGCTTCGCTGCTCGGAGGATGGCACCGAGTATACGAAAGTGACCTATTCGGCAGCTGACCGCAAGCTCAGCGTGGATCGCACGCACGCTGGGGCTGGCGAAGCGGGCGTGAGCGAAGTTCAGTTGGCGCCGATGGAAGATGGCTGCGTGAAACTGCATCTGTTCCTCGACCGCTCATCGGTCGAGCTCTTCGCCAATGACGGAATGAAAACCGTCACCAATCGTATTTACCCTGCGGCGGCTAGCCTGGGTATCAAGCTGTTTGCCGAGAAGGGCGAAGCTCATCTCGAGAGCTTGGACGCGTGGGCGTTATAACCAGCGGACAATTAGTTGCCCGATCCGATTGTGGCAATATCGGAGGCGAACGGAACTACAGGACTCTATTTGCGCCGAAAGTGGAGATTCTGCCAGTGAGGGGGAACTACAGGGCGCTATTTGTAGATTTATAGCCGAAAATCGAGCTAATTGATCAAATAAGACCCTGTAGTTCTCTCAGAATGAGAAATACGCTGATTCTTCATCAAATAGCGGACTCCAGTTCCCTTAACGTAAAAACCAGCAAGCCCAAGGGCTGCTGGTTTTATCACTCTAGTTCCGCAAACGCATCGACCGATACGCATTCCGGGTAACGCACTGTTGAAGCCAACTCGGATCCAAACCTTGCTCAGCGGCATATGGGAGAAAATCGGTCAGCAGGTGGTGATAAGGCCGCAGATTACCGCCTTTCTCCTCGCCAACCGTGTACCAGCCTGTGTCTTGCGAAAGCAGGATTTGCTCGCTGCTTACACCATGAGCACGGAGTTGCTGCAGCAACTCCACATGCTTGTCATAGGTGCCTGGCAGAATCGAATCAATCGAGATCCACATGCCCTCATCCGCCAACCGTTGATGGACGGCCAAATCCTTGCCAGTCTGGGCATGCACCCAGATGAAGCGTTCCCGATCGAAGCCTGCTTCTCTCATCATTTCGCCCGCATGCAGGGCGTTATCCCCACCGATGGTATGACATTGAATGGGCAGTCCGGTTTCCAAGGAGGTGCGAATAGCAGCCCGCAAAATTTTCTGCTGCGTCTCATTAATCGACGTTCCGTCGTTTAAGGCGATTTTGATATAGCCAGGGTAGACGCCGCTATCTCCAATGCCGTCTTTCGCTTCGCGAATCCATAGATCGGATAGCTCCTGCTCGGTGGCTTGGTAAACGAAAGGCGGTAAATAAGGTGCCTTATAGAAGCCGGTATTCGTCACGATATGCAGACCAGACTTGGCAGATAAGTCTTTTAGAACATAGGGGTCGCGCCCCAAATATTCGGGCGCACAATCTACAAATGTTGAGCAGCCTGCCTCCTTCAACTGCAGCAGGAGCGGCAAGATAGAGGTCACAACGTCATCTCGGTCGTAATCATTCGGAGTTAACTTGCCATCTTCGACAAATCCAACGAGTACATGCTCGTGGACGAGTATGGTTCCAGCTTCTTTTTTATGGATAAGTCCAGTTACGGTCTGCAGCATCGACGTCGCCCCTTGATCCTCAATTTTGACTTTATTATAGTCTATGGCGGACATTGGCAACACTATTTTATTCTTTTACAATAGAACCATTAGGAAAACTCTTAAGAACGGAGAATCCGCATGTCCGCCGAATCGATTTTAAATCAAGAGCTGCAGCCGTACATTCGTTACGCGGATCTGCTGCATTTTCAGCAATGGAAAACGCCACCGAGAATTATCACCGACTACATGCTGCTTTACGTGCAGGAAGGGTCCTTTCGCCTTCAGGTAGAAGGGGTGCTCTATGGGGTGAATCAGGGGCAGTTCATCTTCGTGCAGCCGGGCATTGTGCATCAGATGGAATCCGAGTCGCCACTTCGTCTGATGTCACTGCATATGGAACTGTTTCCCTCCCTAGTTGAAGCACGTCCCGAAATGATTGTGCCAATCGACCACGGCTATAACCCAGAGGCGGTTCCGCTGCAGCCAAGTCTGAGAACGTTTACGGATATCTCCATCCCCTATATGTTGAAGCTTTCGAGGCACGAATGGATGCTCGACACTCTGCAGCAGGCAATTGCGCATTGGAGTCGCAAAAACGCACTGGATCTTCTTCAAGCACAGGTGCACGCCACAGAGATTGTTCTGGAATTGTTAAAAGAATACACAACCCGCAATACCTCCGAGCATAACCTCTCAACTTCGCTAAGCTGGGTGCCCGCCTACATGCAGTACCGATTGTCGGAACCGCTGACTGTGGAGGAAATGGCACATAAGGCGCTTATGTCGCGATCTTATTTCTCCTTGCATTTTCGCTCGCAATTTGGAGTGTCCCCTCATCAATTTCTGCTCAAGCTGCGTCTAGATTACGCGACGGACCTGCTTCGTGGCACGGATTTGCCACTTCAGGCTATTGCGGACAGCTGCGGATTCTCGAGCGTTCACCATTTCTCCAAGATGTATAAGCTTCGTTTTGGATACCCGCCAAGTCAAATTAGACGCCATCCATAAAAAGACGTTTTGATACATTTACTATGCATTTTGACAAAGCCAGACGGTTAAGCGGCCCCTATAATGAAGTCATACATCACACAACACTTAGTTACAGGGAGGCTGCTATGACTGAAACAGCGTATGTAGGCATTATTCGAGCATATGAGATGAGGCGAAACATCCGCTTATGGAGCGGTTCCAGGACTACGACTGGGCCGATGAAGTAACACATGCCGCGTTCGGTCGCAAATGGACGCCGGAGTTATTTGGCGAGGACTTGGACTATGTGCGGCAGGTGGCGGATTTTGATATGGAAGAACGCAAGAAACTATTTGAAGCATGGGCCAAAATAGAAGGGAGCGAAGGAAGATGAGTGAAAAACGAACGTATGATTTTCAAAGACAGATAGAGACTTATGATCGTGCTGATATTGTCGTTATCGGAGGGGGACCTGCGGGAACAGCGGCAGCTATATCTGCGGCAAGAAGAGGCAAGAAAGTCATTTTGCTGGAAAAATCAGGGCAGCTTGGCGGTATGGGTACCTTAGGTAATGTGAGCATTTTTATGCCGATTGGGAACGTTACGGGCATTTACCGTGAGATGATTGCCGATGTGTTGGCCGAATATTTGCCGGAGCATCATGATACGTCCATTGCCCCGCAATATTCGCCCTTTGAACTAAGGCATTATTTAAATGAGAAAATGAAAAAGGAAGGCGTAGAGGTCATCTACCATACCGAATTCGTTGGGGCGGTCAAGAACGGAACTCGCATGGAAGCGGTGATTGCGTCTACACGTGAAGGGTTGAAAGCTTTTGAAGCTAAGCAATTCGTAGACTGTACTGGGGATGCGAGAGTTGCTCTGGATGCCGGGGTGCCGCATACGTCGGGAAGAGACGGGGATGGGCTGACCCAGCCGATGACGCTTATGTTCATGATGCAAAACACAGGCAAACCCGTAACCCCAATCCTGCCGGGAGGCTGCTATTATTATGAAAAAGTATCCGATCTGCCGCAGGGACGCCATCTATATTGGGAGCGCAACAAGGATGGTCAGCTGCTGGTGAACATGACCCGGGTCAAAGGCAACGGCGCGAACATCAAGGACATCAATTACGCGGAAACAGAGGCGCTGAGACAGGTATTCTCCATCGTGCATTATTTGCAGCGGAATGGGTTTGAGACTTATGCGCTTTCCCATGTGGCCAATCAGGTTGGCGTGAGGGAAACGAATCAGATTCAGGGCCTGTACACACTGACTGAGCAGGATGTGGTCAAGGGCCGCCGCTTCCAAGACGTGGTCGCCCAGACGAATTACGAGATCGATATCCACAGTCCAGATGGCAAAAAGACGACCGACGAGCGCAAAGTCAGCGGCTACGATATCCCGTATCGCTGCATGGTGCCCGAAGAGGTGGAGAATCTGCTCGTTGCGGGTCGTTCCATATCCGCTACGCATGTAGCGATGTCTTCTATGCGTGTGCAGCCCACTTGCTATGCGCTGGGGCAGGCAGCGGGGATTGCTGCATCAATTGCTTTGGATGATACCTGCGCTATTCGCGATGTATCTATCGATGCGCTTCATGAGGGACTGCGTGAGATGAACGTTGTTTTTCATAAGCTGGCTTCGTATTCGTAGATAAACATAAAAACCCTGACGGTTCTAACTCCGTCAGGGTTTTTTAGCTACTTTACGCATCCCGCACCGTCCCAGCACCCTATCCACCATACAGCCGACTTTCTACCTACCTGCACAACAAATTTCAAAGCCCTAGCGAAAACTTCGCTAAGGCTTTATTTGAGCGGAACTGTAGTCCCCTATTTTGAGGAAATCGAGCTATTTCTTCACCAAACGGAACTACAGGGTCTTATTCGCCCTCCATGGCACGTTTTTCGGGTGAAACCCGGAAAATAACGGATTGTAGTTCCCCTCCCATGCGGGAAGGACTCATTTTCAACTAAATAACGGCCTGTAGTTCCCCAACTGCCCGATCATGCCAGGGAGCTACCACTTGCTCCACGATGATCATCGCTCTAACAAACGAACATAACGCATTCCAGCGAGCCTAAATATTCTCCCGATCCAGCAAATAAACTTTCACGTTTTTCTTCACGCCAAATTCCTGCGCTTGACTCAAATCGTTCATGAACACATCAATTCGTGAACCGCGAATCGCCGAGCCGATATCCTCGGCTTTGCGAATGCCGATCCCCTCAATGAATACGGTGGAGCCAAGTGGAATGACGGCTGGATCGACGGCAATCGTCCGTCCTTCTTTCGCTTTTAACCCGCTGTAGGTGATGCCGTACGTAGGATGGGAAGCCTTTTTACCTGTCGATTCGAATCCTGCCGTGTAGGCTGTCAATGTGGTGTTGATTACTTTTTTGATGATTTTTGGCTGTGTATTCGTGGCAGTCGCTGCCCCTCCTGAAGGGATATTCAGAGTTTGTCCAATTGATAGCCCGCGCGGATCACTAATCCCGTTGGAAGCCATCAGGTCATTCACATCCACTTCAAAATCACGTGCGATTTTGAACAAGGTATCTCCCCGGTTAACTTGATACTGCGTTGTTGGCGGCACGGTAGTGGTGGTGGTAGTGGTTTCAGGTTCAACAGATGAGGTATTTACTACAAGACTGTAAGATTGCGGTAGATCCGTGAACTCGTCGCTGCTTGGATAGGAATACGCTTTATCTGCAAGCCATAAGCTTACTAACAAAGGAATTGTCAGAGTCGTAAACAAGATTCTTAGAAACATCATAGCTCCTCCTCAAAAAAGTTAATAGAGTTATAGCTACTAGACTCGTCAAATTTCTATTTTTCTATACGTATTCTATGAAAATTCACTAGATTCAAGTGCGTAAAAGGTCCTTTTGCGGGCTTTTTTGCTGTTTACAGACGGATTGGCAAACGTTCGTCCCTACGTGAATACACTATAGCAACAACCTAAAGGAATGATGTTCATGCGCCCAGGATACGGAATGTTCCAACAACAGTCGGCGAAAATGCGGCTCACACCGCAGCTGCGCAAAGCCATAACAATTCTGCAGCTCTCGACACCTGAATTGCTGGAGATTGTTCAGCAGGAGATGAACGAGAATCCAGTATTGGAATACGCCGCCGCTAATGAGCGGATAATCGATGGCGATGCTCCGACTCGGCCTAACCGCAAGAGGGATGGCGATGCTCCTCATGATGCGCTTCACTATGTCGCGTCAAATGAGCTTACCCTTGAAAGGCATCTAAAGGAGCAGTTATTTTTTATGAGTAAAGCGCCGCAAACCGTGCGCCGAATTGTCATTTTTATGATCGGAAATTTGGATAGCAATGGCTATCTGGGTCCTTCAATAGGTGAAATTTCGGATGTAATGAAAGTGGAGCGTGAGCTAGTGGAGCAAGCACTTACGATTCTGCAAAGCTTTGAGCCTGCTGGTGTAGGGGCGAGAAATTTGCAGGAATGCCTGCTATTGCAGGTACAGTCTTTGGCCGAAAGCTTTCCGCTCGTCGCCACACTCATTCGCCATCATCTGAAGGATGTTGCCGACTTTCACATTCATAAGCTATCGCAGCGTTTACAAGCTTCTCCGCAAGAAATTCATGCAGCCGTGGACGTCATCAAGGGGTTGAATCCCAGGCCGGGAGCTGCTTTTCATACAGAAGCCATTCACTACATCATTCCGGAAGTCGTCATTGAGAAGTCAGGCGAAGGGCTTGTGGTGTTCACTCATCAGGCAGCGCTGCCCCGTCTATCGATGAATGGTTATTATGAGCGACTTGTGAAGGAGGGAAAAGATACGAATGAAGCCGCTCGCTTCCTAACCGGCAAATTACAATCAGCGATGTTCTTCTTAAGGTGTCTGGAGCAGCGCCGAAAGACGATTTTTCGTGTGGCTCAGGCCATCGCAGAGGAGCAAAATGAGTTTTTTTGGAAGGGGACGGCCTATCTCAAACCGATGACATTGAAACATATTGCGGATAAGCTCGGTATGCATGAATCGACAGTCAGCCGTGCAACGGCCGGCAAATATGCCCAAACGCCATGGGGCATCTTCGAGCTCAAGCATTTTTTCCCATCGGGCTTGCCCCAAGACTGTGGAGATGCAGCGTCCTCCGAGCGTGTCAAAGCCAGACTAAAGGAGTGGATTCTTAGTGAGAATCCTGCTAAGCCCTACTCGGATCTTAAGCTGGCTGCGCTGCTGAACCAGGAGGGCATCCAGATTTCACGCCGCACGGTGACGAAATATCGGGAGGAGCTAGGCATTTCTTCTTCCCTGAGAAGGAAACGCATATAGTTAACCTAGAGGGTCATGGCCCGATCAAGGTTTTGGCCCACAAATTCATATCCTCATATTTATCGTAGATATCGCAGTTTTTCGTCAGCCTGCCGTAATACCCATAGCCCATTTGATAGAAAACGGCATTCATGCCGAAGGAAAGTGCTCTGGACAGCGAGTATGCGCAGGTAATCTGGCGAGCAATCAATTCATCCTCCAAAGCATACATCAAAAGCCGCATGAGCCCTTTGTTGCGGAAGGCAGGCAGTGTGGCGCAATCGGTCATCTCTGCATTGGCGTACACCGTGTTGATTTCAGCGGAAGCAGCGCTAATGAGCTCATCTTGCGATTCGACGAGATAATAAATCGTCCCCTCCAGCATGGTTTTTGCAACATAGAGAGGATCATTCATGGGTGTTGGGTAGGTTTGGAAAATCTGGCTGTACAAATGTGACAGCTGCTCAGCATCTTTGGGCAAGGCTAATCGCAGAGTAAAAGATTCCGGTACAACGGGCCGTGAAGGCTTACGAGAAAGCGCTAGCACCTGGCGCATAATGCAATCCTCTTCCATCCAATAATCGCTGCTCCGCCGCCCCAGATCGTAATAAATTGCCATACAGTAAGCATCCTTGCCTTGAAAATATCCTTTATAAATGCCCTCCAGCATGCAGCCTTTTCCTAAAAAAGTTTGCCAATCCTGCTCCCGCGATTTGATGAAAACCTTGGTTAGCGCATGGCTTTTGGCTACTTCAGCTATTCGCTCGTAGATGGCAGTAACATTACCTTGATAGTCGTCAACCCGCAGYCTTTTGTTCATGAAATCGAGGTAAAAGCTTACCTTGTAATCGCTGCCGCTTTCAACTTCCATGCGGGATGTTGGCCGATCATTTGGCATTTCGCAGTCCCCCTTCTTCTTAACATGGTTATATGCTTTGATCCGTAAGATTAGCCTTGCAATAGTTTGCATTGCCGATCCAAAGTTGGCACGTATTTTGCTTCGTAATTAGGCAGCAGTAGTTGCACAACTCATAAAGGAGGCTGAGAGCTTATGCCGTGCATGTGGTGTGAGACGGAAGATGTCCGTGAAGGGGTAAAAGATTGCTATTGGATCATGCCGGACGGAAGGATGGCTGTACAGATTTTGAACGTACCCGCGATTGAATGCGCTAATTGCCGAACGTATGTGCTCGAAGGCACGGCCCAGCAGATCGAAGAGATGCTGTATTGGCATGATGTTTCTGCGCTTGGAAGCTCCTTTCACTATGACGAATTGATGAAAGCTCCTCGGGTCAAGAATATGTTCCTCAAATAAAAGTGATGGCTGATCAGTGGGGGTGCCTTATGGGGCGGGAGCATTTAATCAAGCCGGTTTTGGATCATCCTTATCCCACGATTCAATATGGAAAAGGGGTGTTCCTTTACGATGACCAGGGCAAAGCTTATCTGGACGCATCGTCTGGGGCAGTGACGGCCGGCATCGGGCACGGCGTGCAAGACATCATCGATGCGATGATGGAGCAAGCGAATAAGGTTTCTTTTGTGTACCGTTCACAGTTCACAAGTGAACCGGCAGAGAAACTGGCGAAGAAGCTGAGCGATTTGGCGCCAGGCGGCGACTACTGGTCCTTCTTCGTGAACAGCGGCTCTGAAGCGACAGAAACTGCGATGAAGATTGCCATTCAGCATTGGCAAGAGAAGGGCCGCTTCGGGAAGAACAAGGTGATATCACGCAGAATGAGCTATCACGGCATCACAATGGGCGCTCTTTCGATGTCCGGTCATGTACTTAGACGAAGGCGGTTTATACCGCTATTAGAGGATTTCCCGGTCGTTGCTCCCGCCTATTGCTACCGGTGTCCGTTCAAGATGAATGCAGCTTCTTGCAAGCTGGCGTGCGCAGATGACTTGGAAACAGCGATTAAACGAATCGGCGCTGAGCATATTGCCGCCTTCATTGCGGAGCCCATTGTTGGGGCAGCCGGAGGGGCGATTGTGCCGCCTGCGGGCTATTTTAAGAAAATCAAGGAGATTTGTGATCGCTATGAGATTTTATTTATCGCCGATGAGGTGATGACCGGTATCGCTCGGACGGGTGAAATGTTTGGTATGCAGCACGATGGCGTAGAGCCCGATCTGATTGCGCTCGGGAAAGGCTTGAGCGCCGGCTACACACCAATGGCCGCCACGATGGTGAAGGATCATGTGATGGCGCCCATTTTGCAGGGCTCCAAAAGTATAATGGCCGGCCATACTTACAGCGCTAATCCGCAGTCAGCCGCCATTTCGTTGGCCGTACTGGACTACGTTGAGAAGCATCAACTCGCACAATCTGCTCGAAGTAAGGGGGCTTATCTACTAGCTAAGCTGCGTGAAATGGCGGATAACCTCGAAATCATTGGCGATGTCAGGGGGAGAGGATTACTTCTGGCCCTTGAATTCGTTCGGAATCGCGACGATAAAACGATGTTTCCGCCTGCTATGGGCATTGCTTCCCGAATCATAGATAAAGCCTTTCACAAAGGCTTGCTCGTGTATCCCGCAGCTGGCGCTGTGGATGGGGCAGGGGACGCCATTATTGTGGCGCCACCTCTGGTAATTACTGAAGCGGAAATCGATCAGCTCGCACAGCTTTTGGAGGAAGCCATTCGCGAAGTCATGGGTGAGTTGTCTAGAGAGTCGGCAGGAGGTGGCAAGGATGGAGAAATCTGAGCTGAGCAAAGTGAAGAGCTTGGAAGAGGCGCTTCATGCGATTAACGACGGCTGTACCCTAATGTACGGCGGCTTTGGCGGTATCGGAACCCCTCCGACGCTAATCGATGGCCTTTTAAACAAAGGGGTCAAAGACTTAACGATTATCGGCAACGACACCGGTTTTCCTCATATTGGGATTGGCCGTTTAGTGACCGCTGGACGGGTCAAGAAGGTGATTGCCTCCCATATCGGCTCCAATCCTAACGCTGGTCAAATGATGGAGGAGGGCTCCATGGAGGTCGTCTTTTATCCACAAGGTACGCTGGCGGAGAAAATTCGGGCAGGCGGCGTAGGCCTCGGAGGCATTCTGGTGGACGTTGGTGTCGGGACGATGATGGGGGAAGGCAGGGAGACGGTATTGATCGACGAGCGAACGTATTTGGTGGAGCCAGCTCTGACGGCTGATGTGGCAATTGTACATGCTTTGAAGGCAGATCCCTACGGCAATCTTGTTTATGATAAAAGCGGTAGAAATTACAATCCGCTCGTGGCGATGGCCGGGACCTTGACCATTGCCGAGGTCGATGAAATTGTGCCACTTGGCGCGCTGGACCCCGAAAGTATTGTCACACCGGGCATTTTCGTCGACATGGTGATCCTCAGCAAAGGAGTGAATTGGCAATGGGTATGGGAAAAGAAAACCGTGACCGAATAGCGAAGCGGGCCGCTCAGGAATTAAAAAACGGCATGGTCGTCAATTTGGGAATTGGCATCCCAACCCAGGTTGCGGACTATGTGCCGGAGGGGGTGCAGATTGTTTTTCATGCGGAAAATGGCATCTTGTACGCAGGCGGAGCACCGAACCCGGGGGAGGAAGACGCGTTTCTCTGTAACGCGGGTGGGCTTCCGGTCACCATAGCCGATGGAGCCTCTTATTGCGACAGTTCCATTGCTTTTGCCATGATTCGCAAGGGCTGCATTGATATTACGATCCTTGGGGCTCTAGAGGTTAGCGAACGCGGCGATCTGGCGAATTGGATCGTGCCTGGTAAGCGAGTGGCCGGCATCGGTGGGGCGATGGAGCTTGCGCAAAAAGCGAAGAAAGTCATCGTGCTCATGAACCATGTCAATCGGCAGGGGGAATCCAAAGTGAAGAAGCAGTGCGACTTGCCACTGACTGCCAGGGCTTGCGTGAAGCTGATTATTACGGAAATGGCCGTGATGGAAGTGGCTGAACATGGCTTGCTTTTGAAGGAGATCATGTCTCCTTATACCGTTGATGACGTTGTCCGCCATACCGAAGCGGCTTTGATCATTCCTGAGCATATTACCTACATTCCATAATGGAAAGTGAACCATAAGGAGGGAATTCCTTTGCCGAATCCGAAGGCTGAACTGCCAGAGCGAATTCATGAGTGGATCACGCTTCATCGTGACGCAGGGACCGCACTGCTGCAGCAAATGGTCCGAATTGCAAGCACACAAGGCAACGAGAGGGAGGTTCAACTGCTCGTTGCCGATCAGCTGCGGGGTATGAGAATGGATGTGGATATGTGGGAACCGGACGGAGAAGAGCTTGCGGATCATCCGTATTTTTGTTCACCACGGAGCTGTTTTGCAGGTAGTCCCAATGTTGTGGGAGTTAGGAAGGGAACAGGAGGGGGACGTTCCATCCTGCTGAACGGTCATGTGGACGTTGTGCCGGAAGGCCAGCGGAATCAGTGGACGCACGATCCTTATAGCGGTGAAGTGGTTGACGGCAAGCTGTACGGACGTGGATCAACGGATATGAAAGGCGGCAATACAGCGCTTTTACTTGCTCTTGGGGCTATTCAGGGTTTAGGGCTGAAGCTGAAGGGCGATGTTATTTTTCAAAGCGTGGTGGAAGAAGAAAGCGGTGGTGCCGGCACGTTGGCGGCTATTCTAAGAGGTTACCGGGCTGACGCAGCTCTAATTCCGGAACCTACAAATTTCCGCATTTTCCCCAAACAGCAGGGCTCGATGTGGTTCCGAATTGAAGTCAAAGGGCGCTCGGCGCATGGCGGAACAAGGTACGAAGGCGTTAGCGCTATCGAGAAAAGCGTCAAGGTCATCCAGCATATCCTAGAGCTTGAGAAGGAGAGGAATGTTCAGATCTCAGATCCGCTGTACGCGAATAACCCCATTCCGATCCCCATTAATCTGGGTGTCATTCAAGGCGGGAATTGGCCTTCGTCTGTGCCAGATACCGTAAAACTGGAGGGGCGCATGGGGGTTGCTCCTGAGGAGATGCTGCAGGATGCCAAGGAGGAAATGCTGAAGTGGTTGGAGCAGCTGAAGGAAGTTGATCCCTGGTTTGCCGAGCATCCGCCTGAACTGGAGTGGTTTGGGGCGCAATGGGTTTCGGGCAGCGTTGACCCAGAGCACCCTTTGATGCAAGTGCTTATGCAGCAATTTCGCGCCGTAAAGCAAGAGGAGCCCATCATCGAGGCATCGCCTTGGGGCACGGATGGCGGCTTGCTCACGCAACTGGGTGAGACGCCTTGCATTGTTTTCGGCCCGGGGATTACACAAGTGGCGCACTACCCGAATGAGCACATTGTGCTGGAGGACGTGTTCACGGCTGCTGAGATTATCGCGCTAACCTTGATTGACTGGTGCGGTTTTGACAGAATGGAGGCATAGGCGATGGATGTGCACGAGAGAAGGACGAAGTCCATTGAAATGAAGACCTCTCTGCCGGGGCCGGAAGCTCAGAAGCTGCTGGAGCGGCGTATAGCGAGCATTCCGCGAGGGCCGTTCAATACCGTACCTACCTTTGCGGCAAAAGGGGAAGGAGCCCTGCTCACCGATGTCGATGGGAATACGTTTATCGATTTTGCTGGGGCGATCGGTTCTTTAAATGTCGGCCATTGCCCGCCTAAAGTGGTGGAAGCGCTGAAGGCGCAGCTGGACAACTATTTGCATCCGTGTTTTCATGTGATGATGTATGAGCCCTATGTGGCTCTTGCTGAGAAATTAAACGAATTGACGCCGGGCGATTATGAGAAAAAAACGTTTTTTTTGAACAGTGGGGCGGAAGCTGTTGAAAATGCCGTGAAAATCGCACGTAAATATACAGGGCGCAAAGCCATTATTTCCTTCGAGCGCGGCTTTCACGGGAGAACCTACATGGCGATGTCGCTCACGAGTAAAGTGAAACCTTACAAAAATGGCTTCGGTCCTTTTGCACCCGACACCTATAAAATGCCTTATCCCTACTACTACCGTGCTCCGGGCGGCATGTCTGCGGATGAGCTTGATGCTTACATTTTGCAGAGGTTTGATGATTTTTTCTTGTCTGAGGTTCCGGGGGAGGACGTCGCTGCCGTGATTCTGGAGCCGGTTCAAGGCGAAGGGGGTTTTGTCATCCCTTCTACGCGTTTCATTCAAGGGGTCAAAGCCATTTGTGAGAAATACGGGATTCTGCTTATCGCCGATGAAGTGCAGACAGGTTTTGGGCGTACGGGTAAAATGTTTGCGATGGAGCACCACGGCGTTGTGCCGGATCTCATGACGATGTCCAAATCAATTGCGGCGGGTCTCCCCATCAGCGCTGTGACTGGTCGGGCCGAAATGATGGATGCCCCCGGCGTTGGGGAAATTGGGGGGACTTATGGCGGCAGCCCGCTTGGCTGCGCTGCTGCTCTGCAAGTTATTGAGATGCTAGTGACCGAGCGTCTGGCTGAAAGAGCTATCGTGATCGGTGCAGCCGTCACGGAGCGTTTTGGGCGGCTGCAGCAGGAATTCAGCTTCATCGGAGATGTGCGCACATTGGGCGCTATGAGTGCTATCGAGGTAGTGAAAGATCCAGCGAGCCGGGCACCGGATAAGGAGCTGACGGCTCGGATTTTGCAGGAGGCGCATCAGCATGGCGTAATCGTGATGAGCGCTGGCATTTACGGTAATGTGATTCGTATCTTAAGCCCGCTAGTGATCACAGATGAGCAGCTTGCTGAGGGCCTTGATGTGTTGGAGGCGGCGTTCAGGGCTTGCGGCGGTTAGAAAAGGGGAAACAGCATGAAAAAGCATTTATTCATAGAGGGCCGATGGGTAGAAGCCGGCGAATATCGGCCTTTATTTGCACCTTACAGCGGTGAACAGATTGCCGAGATTGCCTACGCAGGGGCGGCTGAAGTACAGCACGCGCTGGATACGGCTGAACGAGCCAGACCTTTGATGGCGCGTATGCCCGCCCATGAACGCGCTGCGATATTAGAGCGGCTGGCGGCCTTGATCAGCGAGAAGGCGGATGAATGCGCTCGAATTATCGCGCTTGAAGCAGCGAAGCCGCTGAAAACGGCGAAGCTTGAAGTGGAGC
The DNA here is from genome assembly GCF_056398785.1 of Paenibacillus sp. 01T422. Taxonomy (NCBI): domain Bacteria; kingdom Bacillati; phylum Bacillota; class Bacilli; order Caryophanales; family Paenibacillaceae; genus Paenibacillus; species Paenibacillus sp. 01T422. The sequence goes on from NZ_JBFTQB010000006.1 coordinate 33,294, forward strand.
GAACCATCGCAACGTACAAGTTCGCTGCGGAAGAGGCGAAGCGGATTCACGGCGAAACGATTCCGATGGATGCAGCGCCTGGCGGGGAGGACCGTGTGGCGTATACGATCCGCCAGCCATTGGGCGTTATTGCGGCGATAACACCGTTTAACTTTCCGATGAATTTGGTTGCGCATAAAGTGGGGCCTGCGCTTGCTGCGGGCAACACGATTGTTTTGAAGCCGGCAGGACAGACGCCGCTGTCGGCGTTGTTACTGGCGGAGCTTCTGCAGCAGGCAGGGCTTCCCGCAGGGGCGCTGAATGTTGTAACCGGGAGCGGGAGCGCTATAGGCGATCTGCTGGTGATGGATGCGAGAGTGAAGGCGGTTACCTTCACGGGAAGCCCTGAGGTCGGGATTGCCATACGCAGTAAGGCAGGTCTTAAGAAAGTGATTTTAGAATTAGGCTCCAATTCTGCGCTCATAGTGGATCAAGGGACGGATGTGGACAGCATGATCGCGCGGGCAGTTACGGGGGCTTTTTCCTATGCTGGCCAGGTATGCATTTCTATTCAGCGAATCTACGTGCATGAGCAGCTGTTTGATGAATTTGTCTCGAAATTCGTCAAACAGACGAAGCTGCTTCAATTAGGCGATCCGCTTGATCTCGAGACGGATGTGTCGGCTGTTATCGCTCCGCGTGATGCTGAGCGGGCGTTGGCGTGGATCGCAGATGCCGAGCAATCCGGCGCTCTTGTGGCGACTGGCAACAAGAAGGAGGGGAATGTCGTTCATCCGACAGTCCTGCTGCATGTTGCAGCGGCGAGCAGCATCTCCTGTAGGGAGGCTTTTGCTCCCGTTGTGATGATCAATAAAATCGCCTCCGTTGAGGAGGGGATAACGCTGGTTAATGACTCCCGGTACGGGTTGCAAGCGGGGATCTATACGCAAAATATCCGGACAGCGTTCGCCGCTGCCGAAGCGTTGGAGGTGGGGGGCGTCATGATTAATGACATTCCCACCTTCCGCGTGGACCAAATGCCGTATGGCGGCGTTAAGGAGAGCGGCACAGGACGCGAAGGCGTGAAATACGCCGTGGAGGAGCTGACGGAGCTGAAGCTGATTTGTTTTAAAAAATAGCGCTGGCTGCTCAGGTCGGCCTGTCCGTTTCCATAAAAACGAGGCGGGTTTGTGACCTCCGCCATGCGTCGGCTACAACGCGCGTCCAGGAAAATGAAGGGGAGCCAACTAAGTAGAATGTTCTACTTGGCGGGCATCCCCTTTATTGTTTTCTCTGGCGCAATACTGCAACACTTGTGCGTGAAAGGGAACTACAGGGCGCTAATTGAGCGAAATAGTCCGAATTCAGCATCTGCAGGAACTACAGGCCCTTATTTGCCCTGAAATGGCTAGATTTCAGCCGGAAATGGCGAAATAGCGTCCTGTAGTTCCGCCCGGCGCGCCATAGACCGCTTTCTTGCAGAATAGAGGCCTGTAGTTCCCCAGCTCCTACTTGGGGCATCCCCATATAGTTTCTTCTGGCGCAATAATGCAACATTTGTGCGTGATGGAACTACAGGCCCGCTGCCCGCCTCCGCTCATGGCTCTCCGCTCTCCGCCCCTGGCTTTCGCCTCGGTCCGCCTCCGCTCATGGCTCTCCGCTCTCCGCCCCTGGTTTTCGCCTCGGTCCGCCTCCGCTCATGGCTCTCCGCTCTCCGCCCCTGGCTTTCGCCTCGGTCTGCACTCAGCCCTCCACACTCGGCTCCTCGCCCGCACCAGGCGCCTCCGACGGGCCGCCTTCCACAGCGCCAGCCTTGCTCTCCTTCTGCTGCGCCTTCATCAGCTTATCCTTCATTTCATCCCGCTTAGTCCGGCGATCCTTCAAAGAGGCATGCTCTGGCGCCTCCGAGTAGGCTTTTCTTCTGCCGATCCGGTGCAAATTTTCTGGCACTAAGTTGAATTTTTCATCTTTCATAAGCGCGATGATACCCGTGCTTTCCGGCTGCTTCTCAATCCCGTAGATTTCGTTGAAATACTCATCCGCCCGGCCCGGCACATAGTTCTTGGGCTCTGGGTACCCGACAATGACGCCCTCGTAGTTGCGCAAAATCACCTTATCTTGGCTCTGCGAGATCAAATAGTTTGGTTGAAGCGCAATTTTACCGCCGCCGCCGGGAGCATCAACAACGAAGGTAGGCACCGCATAGCCAGACGTATGTCCACGCAGTGCTTCGATAATTTCAAGCCCCTTGGATACCGGTGCCCGGAAATGGCCGATGCCTTCGGACAAATCACATTGGTAGATGTAATAAGGGCGCACGCGTATTTTTACAAGATCATGCATGAGCTTTTTCATAATATAGGTGCTGTCATTGATGCCCGCCAGAATCACCGACTGATTGCCAAGCGGAACACCCGCATCAGCGAGCATGGCGCATGATTTCTTCGCTTCTTCCGTCATTTCCAGAGGATGGTTGAAATGCGTATTGAGCCAGACGGGGTGATACTTTTTGATGATGGAACACAAATGCTCCGTAATCCGCTGCGGAAAAACAACCGGTGCCCTCGTACCAATCCGGATGATTTCCACATGGGGAATCGCCCGCAAATTTTTCAGTATATATTCCAAAATATTGTCATTGATCAGCAGCCCATCCCCACCAGATAGCAGTACGTCGCGCACTTCAGGCRTATTCCGGATATACGCAATCGCGTCATCCAACTGTTTTTTGGGAACACCCATGCCCACTTGACCGGAGAATCGGCGGCGCGTGCAGTAACGGCAGTACATGGAGCACTGATTGGTAACAAGGAAGAGCACCYGATCCGGATAACGATGCGTCAAACCAGGCGTAGGAGAGTCCTCATCCTCGTGCAGAGGGTCCTCCAGATCATATTTTGTTTTCAGTAATTCGGCGGAAACAGGGACAGATTGCATACGAATCGGGCATCTCGGATCATCAGGATTCATCAGGGATGCATAGTAGGGGGTAATATTCAAAGGGATCGTTTGCGTTGAGATACGCACGCCCTCTTCTTCTTCAGGGGTTAGATTTACGACTTTTTTCAAATCATCCAAGGAACGAATGGTATGTGTCAGCTGCCAAAGCCAATCATTCCACTGCTCATCCGTGACGTTTTTCCATAGCGCAACTTGCTTCCAGTGACGTCGTTCCATAATGGCACCTCCAGTATTGATGTTTGCTCAGTAATAGAAGATGCAAAAAGCATGCCAACATTTCCTCACGACAAAAGGAAAACGCAAAAAAGACTCCTTGCGGAGTCTGACAGACTAAGGTTTTCTCACGATGCCGTAGCGATTAAGCTTATATTGCAGGGCTTGGCGCTTGATGCCGAGAGCTTGAGCGGTGAGGGTGATATTGTACTGGTGGTGAGTGAGCGCGGTTACAATCGCTTCTTTCTCCAGCTGCTTCACCTTATCGGTTAATCCGGGTGAGATCACCGACTTCTCATCCTGCTGCTCCAATCGAAACGTTTTGTTCCCCGTGATCGAAGCGGGAAGGTGAGCTTCTTCAATGATTTCGCATTCCAGCTCCATCATATTATACGTCGATTCGATCGCGTGGCTCAGCTCGCGAATATTTCCCGGCCAGTGATAGTCAAGCAAACGCTGCATGGCTGCTGGCGCCATACCCGTAATTTTCATGCCAAACAGGTCATTAAAGGTATCTATAAAATGATTCGTCAAAATCGGAATATCCTCTTTGCGACCAGCGAGCGGAGGAAGCGTTAGATTTACGACATTCAGCCTGTAAAAAAGATCGCTGCGCAAGTGCCTCTTATCCAAGGCATCCTTGGGATCAATGTTCATGGCTGTAATGATACGGACATCCACCTGCTGCTCCTGTGTGCCCCCAACCCGGCGAACAAGCCCGTCCTGCAGCACACGCAGCAGTTTGGCCTGCAGAACTAAATCCAAGCTGTTCAATTCATCGAGAAAAAGCGTTCCGCCATTCGCCTGTTCAAATAAACCTGCACGATCGATGGCCCCTGTGAATGCGCCCCTTGCCGTTCCGAACATGATGCCCTCCATAAGCTCGTTGGGGACAGCTGCACAATTTTGCGCAATAAAAAGACGGCTTCTGCGAGCCCCGGCATTATGGATGCTCTGGGCTACCAATTCTTTTCCCGTGCCGGTGGGGCCGCATATTAGGACAGGCGAGCTTGTACGCGATGCTTTTTTGGCAAAAGAAATCGTCTGAAGGAAGGCCTCGTTACTGCCGATTAAATCGCTGAAATGATATCGGGCGGAGCTCGCGTGCTTTTTATCTTTGGAGGGGGACTCGTAAATTTGATGCCGAAGGTCTAGAATTTGATCGTGGAGATGAACGATACTTGTAATATCTTTGGCCACCTCGAGAGCGCCGATAATTCCTCCATTTTCCAGGAGCGGGTACGTGCTGTTAATTGTGGTGATTCTTTTGCCAGTGACGCTGACATACGTTTGGATTTTCTCGCGGATTTCTATACCCGTTTGCAAAACCTTCATGAAGGTGCTCGTATCGTTGGTTAGAGAAGGGAACAGCTCAAAAAAATTTTTCCCGACAACCTGCTCACGCTTCAGCCCATCTGTTTCTGCCATCTTATCATTATAGAAAATAGTGATTCCCTCGCGATCAATGAGATGAACACCGACATCAATGATATTCAGCATTTTTTCAAAATAAGCCGATCCATGCTCGTTCTGCCCGGACATTATGCACACCCCCTCACGTTAGGATGGTTCCGTGATTCACTTAACATTTTATGCCGGCGGGAGCTGAATATGACCTGGAAAACGCAAAAAGCCGAAGGGACATGTCCCTTAACGGCTTTGGCTGTTAGGTATGAGTTCAATTAATGAGACATGGCGGTTCCAATTAATTTCAGATACAAAATGTCGCCTGTTTTTGCCCACATCAGAAAATGGTAGCGATTGAGCAGGACGTTCTTTTTCATGTCAGTCTTCATATGCAGCACCTCCTTTTTGTTAGTAGAAGAATTAATAGAGTAATAGATACTAGATTTGACCAAATCATAGAATTATATACATCAGGGATTGATAGCTTGAAAAAAAGCGGTAGAAATGTAAAGATGCGTTATATAGGATGAGGGTAGAAGGGAATGTGACCGTAATGTCAGAAAAACGATTAGCTGTATTAGAAGTACATATTGAACAGGCTGGTTATGACGAGGTTCCGGATATTATAAAAAACATCCATTTTGAGGTGCGGCAAGGTGAACTTGTAGGTCTGTTAGGTCCCAATGGAGCTGGCAAAAGCACGACGATCAAGAGCCTCCTAGGTTTGTTGAAGGATTTCAAAGGGAAGATCTCCTTTATGGG
>NZ_JBFTQB010000007.1:0-21271 GCF_056398785.1 Paenibacillus sp. 01T422
GGAGAGGAAAGCTCTAACGAATGGAATAATGCGGGAACGGGACATTCTTCATTATGCGAGCTTAACTACACCGTCGAACAACCGGACGGAACCATAGATATCAGCAAAGCTATCAAAACGAATGAAGAGTTTCAAGTTTCCAAACAATTCTGGTCTTATCTAGTTACTAGCAACCTGATCCGTAATCCGCAGGATTTTATCGCACCATTGCCTCATATGAGTCTAGTACAAGGGGCGCAAAATGTTGAATTTTTGAAAAAACGCTTTGAAGCACTGACGAGCAATCCATTGTTTCAAGGGATGGAATTTTCCGATGACCCGGCTAAACTAACGGATTGGATTCCACTTATTATGAAAGATCGGGAATTGAATGAACCTATTGCGGCAACAAGAATTGAATCAGGCACTGATGTCAACTTTGGTGCATTAACGCGTAACTTGTTTACTCACCTAAAGGATAAAAATGTCGATATCAAGTTTAAGCATAGCGTGGATGATATTAAACGTACGAACGATGGCTCGTGGGAGTTGAAAGTACGGGACCTCGATAGTGGTAACGTCGATCACCATACGGCAAAATTTGTCTTCATCGGCGCAGGCGGAGGAAGTCTGCATTTACTGCAGAAATCCGGTATTCCTGAAGGAAGAGGGATCGGCGGATTCCCGGTAAGTGGCATATTCATGGTGTGTCAGAAACCGGAAATTGTAGACCAGCATTTTGCAAAAGTATATGGCAAAGCGCCGGTTGGTGCTCCTCCAATGTCAGTTCCGCATCTGGACACCCGATTTATCGAAAAGAAAAAATCATTGTTCTTTGGGCCGTTTGCTGGGTTCTCACCAAAGTTTCTCAAAACTGGCTCCATGTTTGACTTAATTACTTCTGTAAAAACGGATAATCTTGTAACGATGCTCGCGGCAGGCTCAAAAAACATGTCCTTAACCAAATACCTGATCAAGGAAGTTATGTTATCCAAAGAGCAGCGCATGGAAGCTTTACGCGAGTTTGTCCCGAACGCCAAAAGCGACGATTGGGATCTAGTAGTCGCTGGTCAGCGCGTGCAGGTCATCAAAGATACAGCTGCTGGCAAAGGAACGCTTCAATTTGGTACGGAGCTTGTTAGTGCTGCTGACGGCTCAATCGCTGCTTTGCTAGGGGCTTCTCCGGGGGCATCTACAGCGGTTTCCGTTATGCTTGACCTAATCAAAAAGTGCTTCCCGCAACAAGTAAAAGCGTGGGAACCGAAAATCAAAGAAATGATTCCTTCATTTGGCGTGTCACTTTTGAAAAACCCTGAGCTTATCAAGCAAATTGATTCTTCAACAGCACGGGCGCTTGGATTAGTTGAGAACTTGCCTTTAAAAGTAGCAAGCCGCACCGTATCATAAATAACGACGGAAATAAGGGTTAAGCGAGAGCTTAACCCTTATTTCATTCTAGCCATTTGAGGACATTAGCAGGAGTAATCGGCGTTAATTGTAGGGAATCGGCCATTCGCAAGCCCGGTTCCTATTGGGTGATCTGTTATGATGCCAGCTAGCAGTTGCGATAACAGGAAAATCTACCGTTAATCTGCGCTACTACCGTCCGGGGAATGAAATAACGGGAGAACCTCCTGTTAAATCGTCGAAATCGGGCGGAAACTGGTAGAACTGGCTAGATTAGCTGGAGAAATTTCAGTTATTCAGGAAAATGCAGCCTAGATGCGGATAATAGCAGGAGTAATCGGCGTAATTGTACGGAATCGATCCACTCGATAGCCCACAACTCGTTCTCCTCCGAATAAGGGACTACAGTTCCCTTTAATTGAAATCTTAGCGGAATTCTCGCTAGGTTTATGAAATTTGTTATTGGCTGGTGAGGTGGAAGTTGGCTGTATGGTGATTGGTGTGATGGGATGGTGCAGGATGGGAAAGTAGCTAACATCAAGCCCTGACGGACTACCATCCGTCAGGGCTAAGGACATGAAACCTCCACTGAAGACTGCGGTCTTGCGGAGGTTTTTCTCCTCTCAGGGAACTGTAGGCCGTTATTTTGCCGAAAAACCATGATTTCCACCTGCGAAGGGAACTGTGTTCCGCTATTTCACCGAAAACATCTGGAAAACGCGCCTCGGAGGGTGATTAAGACCCTGTAGTTCCGCACACAAAGGAAATAGTAAGTTCTCCTCCGAATAGGGGACTCCAGTTCCCTTTAAGTGAAATCTTAGCGGAATTCTCGCTAGGTTTATGAAATTTGTTATTGGCTGGTGAGGTGGAAGTTGGCTGTATGGTGATTGGTGTGATGGGATGGGTGCAGGATGGGAAAGTAGCTAGCACCAAGCCCTGACGGAGTTCGATCCGTCAGAGCTAAGGACTTGAAACCTCCACTGAAGGCTGCGGTCTTGCGGAGGTTTTTCTCCTCTCAGGGAACTACAGGCCGTTATTCTGCCGAAAAACCATGTTTTCCACCTGCGAAGGGAACTGTGTTCCGCTATTTTACCGAAATCATCTGGAAAACGCGCCTCGGAGGGTGATTAAGACCCTGTAGTTCCGCACACAGAGGAAACAACTCGTTTTCCTCCGAATAAGGGACTACAGCTCCTTTTAAGTGAAATCTTAACGGGAATAAAAAAAACCTTTCAAGCCACCTGAGTGGAATGAAAGGCTCTTAAATATATCCGGTAGGTTTAGCAAGTTACCATCCAATCATGCTTATCCGCGATACGGCCGTACTGGATGCCAGTAATCGTGTCATAAAGCTTGTGGACGAGCTCACCGATCTCGCCATTGTTAATGACCATTGGAGTGCCCTGCCACAGCAGGCTGCCAATAGGCGAGACAACGGCAGCTGTGCCAGTGCCGAAAGCCTCTTCCAGCGTGCCGTTTTCATACGCTTGCACGATTTCGTCAATGGAGATTCTCCGCTCCGTGACAGGGATGCCCCAATCGTTCAGCAAGTGGATGATGCTTTTGCGGGTGATGCCCTCCAAGATCGAGCCGCTGAGGCTTGGCGTCACAACTTCCCCGCCAATTTTGAAAAAGACGTTCATGCTGCCGACTTCCTCTAAGCTTTTCTTGTCGATAGCGTCCAGCCATAACACCTGCGCGCAATCATGCTCCTTAGCGAGCACTTGCGCCTTCAAGCTAGCTGCGTAGTTCCCAGCAGCTTTGGCTCCACCAGTACCGCCTTGAACCGCTCTGGCGTAGTGGCTTTCTACGAGGATTTTGACGGGTTGAAGCCCTTCCTCATAGTAAGCGCCAACCGGCGACATGATGACAACGAAGGAGTAGCGCGAAGAAGGGCGCACACCTAGGCCAGCTTCGGTAGCAATCACGAAAGGACGAATATAGAGAGACGCACCTTGTTTGCTTGGTACCCAGTCAGCATCGACACGTACGAGCTCCTGAATGGCGTTCACGATGAATGCTTCATCGATCGGAGGCATATTAAGCCGTTCACTGGAACGGTTGAGTCGTTTGGCATTTTGGTCGGGACGGAAAATTTGGATTTCACCGTTTTCGGTCCGAAACACTTTTAACCCTTCAAAAACAGCTTGCCCATAATGAAAAATCATCGCGGCAGGGTCATATGACAGCGGTGCGTAAGGAATGATCCGCGGATCGTGCCAACCTTGTCCTTCTTCGTAATCCAGTACAAACATATGGTCTGTAAAGATACGCCCGAATCCTAAGTCATCCTGAATGCCTGGTTTAGTTTTGAGGTGCGGATYGCGTTCAAATCGAATTTGTCCATACATGGCAAGTAACCACCTTTCGTTTACGATCTTAACCGTTATTCTATACTATAGAAAAATAACAATCATTGATCAATTGTGAAATTTCAATTACGATCATAGTTAATCGCTATGAACGGGGGCTAAGAGGATGGATTATCGGTTATTGGCCTACTTTTTGGCCGTTTGCGAAGAACTGCATTTCACGAAAGCAGCCGAGAAGCTGGGGATCAGCCAGCCGACGTTAAGCCAGCAAATTCGCACCTTGGAGCAGCGAGTTGGTTCACCTCTTTTTCAGCGTATCGGCAAAAAGGTTTATGTGACAGAGGCGGGAGAGATTCTGCTTAAGCACAGCCGGAATATTTTTCATGAGCTGGAGCAAGCGCAGGCTGCTTTCAATGAGATTCAAGGCATGCAGCGGGGACGGCTGCGAATTGGCTGCTCAGGCAATCATCTGCTGACGGCTTCGATTATGGCTTTTCATGCCGATTATCCGAAAATAGAGCTGGCAGTAACTGAACTGGCAACCGAAGAGACGATAGAAGGGCTGCTGAACAATCAGCTGGATTTAGGTGTCGTTTTTTTGCCGGAAGAGAATGAGCAGCTCGTTCGGATCCCCTTGTATAAGGAACAACTGCTGCTAGTCGTCTCGAAAGATCACACACTGTCTGACGCCGAGGCGATCCGGTTAGAGGATCTTGTACAGCTGCCAGTAGCTATGCTGCCCAAGAAATTTTATGTCCGTCACATGATAGAGGTTTGCTGTGAGCAAGCAGATTTGTTATGTAAGCCGGTGCTGGAGCTGTCCACGTTGGAATCTTTGCTGCAAATGGCTAGGAATAATGTGTGCGGTGCGGTGTTGCCCGGCTCCTATGTGGAAAGTATTAAGAGCAGCGAAATTCGCTGCATTCCAATTATGAATCCTATGCCGGAAAAGGACGTTGGCATCGTATATCGCAAGGACATGTTCCTGTGCCAGACGACCAAAACCTTCATGAAGCAGGTCACGCAGCAATTCCTAAGCGAAAGCAAAGACGTCACTGCCTAACATAGAGTCACACTTAAATGAGGGATACCTACTATGGAATATATATATACTTACGCCTGCCATGAAGACGAGCAGGCGTTATGCCAGTTAGAGCTGCGCACCTTACTGGGCGCAGGAACTGTGCTCGGTGCGGGCTACGCCGTCAGCCCGCGCAGGGTGGAACCGAGCCGCAGCCCGTTCCTGAAGCTGCGGCTGGATGTTGTGTGCGAGGCCGGCAGCCTGCCGGAGCTGGCCTCGCTGGTCCAGACGTTGACCGTACGCGGGTCAACGTTCAAGGTCGTGTTCGCGGAGACGGACACGCCGGTCAGCTCTGACCGGCGGCGGGACATCGCACGCGAACTAGGCCAGCATCTCCGCGGCAAAGCCGAGATGCGGAAGCCGGAGCAGTGGTTCGCCGTAACGCAGCTGGGAGACCGCTGGTTGTTCGGCGACTGCTCCTACGGCGAAGCCGTTTGGCTTCTGCATCAACAGAAGCCGCAGAACTACTCCACCGCCCTGAGTACGCGCGTAGCGCGGGCGGTGGTGAACATCGCCGTGCCCGTCACAGCGGGCACGCGGGTCATTGACCCGTGCTGCGGCATCGGCACGGTGCTGGTGGAAGCGATGTCGATGGGCATCGACATCGTCGGCAACGACATGAACCCGCTGGCGGTGCGCGGCGCGCGGGTGAATCTGGCCCACTTCGGCATGCCGAACGTGGTCACGCTCGCAGACATGCGGTCGCTGGACCTGCCAGCGGCCTTCCCTGCCCCAGCAGCAGCTCCTCCAGCTACTGCTATCCTTGCCGCCGTCGTCTTCGCTGCTCCAGCCCCAGCCCCCGCTGGCAGCGCGCAGAGCCGCTATGACGCGCTGATCCTCGACATGCCGTACAACCTATGCTCGAAGCTGCCCGAAGACGAGCAACTGCAAATGCTGCAGTCAGCACGCCGCTTGGCGGGGCGTGCAGTCATTATTACGACGGAGCAGATTGATCCGCTAATCGAGCAGGCGGGCTTTCACATTGCCGAGCGCTGCGCAGTCAACAAGGGGAAGTTTAGCCGACAAATTATCGTCTGCGTTTAACTAAACATTTTCCCCAGCGGACCATCTTCGGCAATGATGTCTTGAATGGCATACACAGAAATAGGGAAATAAAGAAAACCGTACACATAGGCGGCAAGCTCGTAGACTTGAAAATAGATGACAAGTGATTTATCTGCGATATAGAAATCCTGATCCGGTCGAATCTCTTTAAAATCAACCAGCAGCGGAATATCCCGCAATTTGATTTCTGCTTTAATCATCTCGCTTAGCTTGGCGACATAATCGCTACCTGGCTTAAATAAATCTTTGAGCGCATAAGCCTTGCCGGTTTCTGTATTGAACGTTAAAGCGTTCTGAATCGTGAGACCATGCGCGCCACCGGAAAACGCATAATTCCATAAGGTTAGGCTGAGCACGCCCCGCTGATTATTTTTCAGTTCATAATAGGCAGTAACGTCTGTCATCGGATTTTTGGGATAGCCTTGATCACGAAGCTGCTTGTTAACGGCATTAATAATCGCAATGTTCATGGCGCGTTCTGCCGTGTAAGGCGTGTGATGAATAACGGCGGGGTAAAGCAGCTTTAATTTGTCTCGAAGCAGCCGATACGTTTGTATACTTACGGGGTGATCTAATCCGTCCATGCTTAACATCCATCCCTAACGTTTTTGCTACAATTTATTCCGCGGATGGGCGTTTGGTTCATGGAGTTGCAGGCTTAGAGGCCAGTCCTGCTATATATAAAAAGAGCTCTCCCAAGGTCCAGATTGACCAGTCGGGAAAGCTCTTTTTGTTTGTCCCTAGGGGCAAACTGTACACATGTAAAAATAGCGGTGTACTACTCTTCAGAGGATGTATCCTCATTGGTATTAGCCGTTGAGCTTTGCAGTTGCGAGCTTAGCTCCTCCAGCTGTTGTTGTGCTTCGCTATCCTCCGCATTGGCCTGAGCCGCATTGATAGCTTGACTTACCACATCGTTTTGATTGTTCGTTGACATGAACACTCACCTCCTCATTTTTCAACCAACTAAGTATGTCTCCAAGTTTCCTGAATTATACAAATAATTTCCAAGTTTTTTGAAAAATGCCTGACGGGGTGCCATAGGTAATAACTATGAAGCATGTCTAAGAAATGTATTTCACAAATAGAGTAGGGAGGAGCATAATAGAAGAAAATGGGAAGGTGGCGAAACGCAATGGGAAAATCATTCGAGTCCATACTACCGGAGCATGAGGCGTTTATTGCAAAGCAGCACCTCTTTTTCGTGGGATCGGCCCCACTGTCGGGGGAAGGGCATGTGAATTTATCACCGAAAGGCCATGACGTTCTGCGCATTATCAATGCGAATGAAGTGGCCTATTTGGATTTAACGGGGAGCGGGAACGAAACGAGCGCGCATCTCGAAGAGAACGGTCGGATTACCGTGATGTTCACGGCATTCGAAGGGCCGCCGATGATTTTGCGCTTATATGGGCAAGGGCGCGTCATTCTGCCGGAAACACCGGAGTGGGAGGCGTTAGCCCCCATGTTCACTATGCTGCCGGGAGCCAGGCAAATTATCACCGTAAAAGTCCATGAGGTCAAGACCTCATGTGGCTATAGCGTTCCCTTCTACAATTACGAGGGAGAGCGCAATACCCTGCAGAAATGGGCTGTGACCAAAGGCGAGGATGGTCTGCTGGCGTACTGGCAGGAGAAAAACATGATCAGCATGGACGGCATGCCGACACCGCTCGGGGAAAAGTTATCCACAAAGAGCCATTAAAGCATTCCTTTTCAGCTAAAATGTTTCCGCAGCGCTTGGGGCGCTTCCACGCTTTTGCGTGTCGAGCTATCCATTGTAACGCTGGTTACCAGAGCATCTGCGCATAGCTCACCATGCTCGTTATAAATTTCTTGCTTCAGCACATAGCTGGAGCGTCCCATTGTATCCGGGCGGCAGGTAATGGTGAGGTGTTCGCCTTGCTTGCATTCTTTTTTGTAATTAATGTTAATGTTCACCGTTACGGTTTGAATGCCCATCGAGCCAAAAGTCTCGTAGGACAGCTGGGAAAGCTCGTACCATTCTTCACGGCCCCATTCCAGATACTCCAAATATTTGGCATTGTTGACGTGGCCATTCACATCGATTTCCGTCGAGCGGACGATGATATCAAGTCTGGATTCCATGCGTGAGAGCTCCTTTGCATACCCCTGTCCAGGGCACATGTTGTTGTTATTTATCCTTGATTATAGCTCGATTGCAGGGGAGAAAACCAGTTTATGGCTCATAGCGTTCCATCATCTGGGTAAACTATGCTTCATGTGTTTGACGCTAGCCATTGGCTGGTTAACAGAAGGTATTGGCGGTCAGCGCCTACAAAGGAGGAAGTTTGGATGGAGCAGCAATTCCGGATTGAACGAGATACAATGGGGGAAATCAAAGTACCTGTGGATAAGTTGTGGGGGGCTCAGACGCAGCGCAGTTTTGAGAATTTCAAAATTGGAACGGAGCGGATGCCGGAACGGTTAATAGGGGCTTTTGCCTTGTTGAAAAAAGCGGCAGCCCTTGTCAACTATGAGCTTGGTGGGTTAACGCCGGAGAAAGCGAAGGCTATCTCGCAGGCGGCGGACGAAATCGTGCAGGGCCGCTTGAGCGGCGAGTTCCCGCTCGTTGTCTGGCAGACTGGCAGCGGAACGCAGTCGAACATGAACGTCAACGAGGTGATTGCGCATCGCGGCAGCGAATTGCTTGGGGATGGGCTGCGCATCCATCCCAACGATGACGTGAATCGTTCGCAGAGCTCGAACGATACGTTCCCAACCGCGATGCACGTGGCCGGCGTTCTCGCGGTGGAGGAAGAGCTTCTGCCTGCGATAGAGCATTTGCAGGCTACTATGCACAGCAAGATGGAAGCCTACGCCTCCATCGTCAAAATCGGCCGCACCCACCTGCAGGACGCAACCCCGCTGACGCTGGGGCAGGAGATCAGCGGCTGGTGGGCGATGCTGGAGCAGAGCGCGCGCATGGTGCGCAGCAGCGTGGATACGATGCGCGAGCTGGCCATTGGCGGCACCGCGGTAGGCACCGGGCTGAACGCGCATCCGGAGTTCGGCGCTAAGGTCGCCGAAGAGCTCTCGCGCGAGACGGGCACGCGCTTCGTCACGGCCGCGAACAAGTTTCATGCGCTGACCAGCCATGATCAGATCGTGTACGCTCACGGTGCGCTGAAGGCGCTCGCGGCGAACTTGATGAAGATAGCCAACGATGTACGGTGGCTATCGAGCGGTCCCCGCTGCGGGATCGGTGAAATCACGATCCCGGAGAACGAGCCCGGCTCTTCGATTATGCCGGGCAAGGTCAACCCGACCCAGAGCGAAGCGATGACGATGGTCGTGTGCCAGGTGATGGGCAACGATGCGGCCATCGGCTTCGCCGCCAGTCAGGGCAATTTCGAGCTGAACGTGTTCAAGCCCGTGATCATTCACAACTTCCTGCAGTCCGTGCGGCTGTTGGCCGATAGTATGCGCTCGTTCAACGACAACTGCCTCGTGGGAATGGAGCCGAATCGCGAGGTGATTCAGCGCAATCTCGAGCAGTCACTCATGCTGGTTACGGCGCTCAACCCGTATATCGGGTATGAGAAAGCGGCCAGCATTGCGAAGCAAGCCCACAAGGAAGGGCTGACGTTGAAGGAGTCAGCGGTGCGCAGCGGCTACTTGACGGCGGAGCAGTTCGATACTTACGTACGGCCGGAGGATATGGTGCAGCCGAAGGCGTGACGCGGGCGGGGCTTCGCACGTTCTCTTCCGGACGCGCGTAGAAGGAACTACGTTCCGCTATTCCCGCCCAAATCAGCTTACTCGCGAGTGGATGGGAACTACAGACCGCTATTCTCCCGTTATTGGGGCAAATTGGGGCTCAGCGGGCGAATAAGTCCCTGTAGTTCCCCAGCTAGTGGAAATAGGCCGATTTCCACGAAATAGAGGACTCCAGTTCCCATTCGGGAGAAGGAGTCCTCATCCTATAAGCAAAAAGGTTGGACAGGATGAATTTCCTGCCCAACCTTTTTCTATTGAATCGGGTCCGGGACCAGATTCTTCTCAATCAGCTCACTGTTCGTCTTCATATGCTTCATTTCACTGCCGAGCTTCTTGATCTCGTCCAAATCCTGAGCCATGGAGCTGTTATTGGCTTCCTCCAAGGTTTTACCGGAGGGACCGTTGCACAGCCGTTCTAATTCGATCAGCTTGTCCAGTGCGGCCCGTCGGACTTCCAGCGGAACGAATTTATTGTTCGGGAAGCCAGCCTCATGGAAGTGCACGGTTGTATTTCCATGCTCAGAGGTGAGTGTTGTCAATGTAAGTGGATAGGAGGCTGCTGTAGCCTCACTATAAATATTGTATTGATAGACGGCTTTCTCCGTATATTCCACACGTTCTAAACCTTGATCGGTTAGCTGTCGATGCAGCATGCCTTTATCCATTTCAAACCACTCCTTTCAAAATGAGGGCTGACGAATTAGTGCCTATTGTTCGAGTACTCCGGTTTAGTCGACTGCGAAGGCTCGGCAACCTCCTGCACCTTATTACTCGCTTTCTCAGCAAAGTCCCGTGTTCTCTCACTAGCTTTCTCGCCAATGTCTCTTGCTTTCTCACTTGCCTTTTCACCAAACTCCTGCACTTTATCACTTGCCATTTCGGCTAAGTCCTGCGCTTTATCGCTCATCTTCTCAGCCATCTCTTCGGTTTTGTCACCGGCTTTGGCAGCCATTTCCTTTGTCTTCTCTCCAAGAGCTGCAGCGAATTGATTTGTTTTATCATATAAATTTCGATAAGTCGTTGTGAGATTGTCTCGCAACTCTGCCCCCTTTTTCGGGGCTAATAACAATGAGGCTACAGCGCCTATCGCACCACCGATTACTAGGCCTAACAATAGTCCGCTTCTGTTCGTTTCGACTGTTTCACTCATAAGTCATCTCTCCTTCGATTGGGGTATAGTGGGTCATGCCTTATACTAGGTTGTAACCCTATTCCATTGTTTTGAAACAGGTAGGGATATTTTTGTGCCTGGCAGCCCACTGCTGATGATTGAAATTTTCGTAGGCGGGTAGTACATATAGAAGCTGTTTCTTTTTGAATTATGGTAAACTAGGTGAGGGTTCCAGTTAACTTTTACCCGAAAGGGGTTATGACGATGGGTATTGTCATTGTGGACGATAACGCGACAAATTTACTTATTATCGAAAAAATTCTGCTTAAAGCCGGATACACGGATCTCCAGATGGTGTCCTCGGCGAAAGAGCTGTATCAGTTATTAGATATGCATTCACCCAGTCCGGCGGAGGTGCCGGTAGATCTGATCTTAATGGATATGATGATGCCGGAAATCGATGGCGTAGAGGCCTGCCGCACGATTCAAGCGAATGAGAGACTGCGGGACATTCCGATTATCTTCGTGACGGCGATGGGGGATTCCAATAAGCTCGCTGAGGCTTTGGACGCAGGGGCGCTTGATTATGTGATGAAGCCGATTAATAAGGTGGAACTGCTCGCCCGAATCCGTTCGACGCTACGTTTGAAATATGAGAAGGATTGGCACAAAGAGCGGGATAAGCGAATTAAATATGAGTTGGATTTGGCGAAACAGGTACAGCGCAGCGTGCTCAGCAGCCCCATAGAGGAGGAGGATATCCGAATCTCTGCAGTCTATAAGCCATCGTCGGAATTGGCGGGGGACTTCTACGCGTGGTATCCGATTGGACCGAATCGATATGGAGTTATTTTGCTGGATATGATGGGGCACGGTATCTCGTCTTCCTTAGTATGTATGTATATTTACTCGGCATTGAAGGATACCATCACGCATATTTGCGATCCAGAGGGTGTAATGCGTGAGCTGAACGGACGGATGAATCAGCTGCATCAATCGGACAGTTTGATCAATTATTATTTTACGGCGATTTACATGGTACTGGATACAGAGAAACGGACGATTGAGTATGTGAATGCGGGGCATCCGGCGGGCATTGCCATGTTGGATGGCGAGGTGAAGCTATTGACGGAGGGCTGCTGTGCCATTGGTTTTTTTGAAGGGATTGAAGTAACCAAAGGTGTAATTCATTATGAGCAAGAAGCGCGTATTGTGTTATTCACAGACGGTCTATCGGAGTGGCTGGATGATGAGGAGCAGGATGGTATTGCGAAAATAAAGCAAGGTTTGCAGTCTTCTGGCCGCATTCACGACCCAGAGGAGCTAGTAGAGCGCATCTATCCGCATGACAAAAGCGGCGCTCCACAGGACGACATGTGCCTGGTCATGATTAGCATTTCGTAAGTGGCACTTATTTATAAAAATGGATACAAGCACGAGTTCGCCCCAATAAATGGGCAACTTGTGCTTTTTTTGTTTCAATAGGCACTAATGGGGGTAAGAAGTGGTATGAAATTATTCGATGGCGGGGAGGAAAGTGGATGACAACGACGACATCGTCACCAAGTTCGGACGCTTTATATCTGTTACATGAGGGTACGCAGTATCAGAGTTACCGGTTTCTGGGCTCTCACGTGGAGGAAAGAGATTCTGTGAGGGGTGTCCATTTTGCTGTATGGGCACCTAATGCGAAGCAAGTGAACGTATCTGGCAGCTTCAACGGTTGGGATGGCCAGAATCACGCGATGGCGATGGCAGACGGTGTGTGGACGCTTTTTATCCCCGAATTGAAGGAAGGTACCTTATACAAATACGAAATCATTACCTCAGACAATGATTGCTATTTGAAGTCAGACCCCTACGCGTTTTCTTCGGAACTTAGACCGGGAACCGCTTCCATTGTGACTTCCTTGGAAGGTTATGCTTGGCAGGATGAGGATTGGCTTGCAGGGAAGACTTCACACCAATTCTTGCAGCAGCCGCTCCTGATTTATGAAGTGCATCTAGGCAGCTGGAAACGCAAGGAGGACGGCGGCTTCTACAGTTACGGAGAATTGGCCAACGAGTTAGTTGACTATGTCGTGGAACATGGCTTTACCCACATTGAGCTTATGCCGCTTATGGAGCATCCGCTGGACAAATCCTGGGGTTATCAGATAACGGGCTATTACTCGGTGACCAGCCGTTTTGGCACACCGCAGGAGTTCATGTATCTCGTTGACCGCTGTCATCAGAGGGGGATCGGCGTCATTATGGATTGGGTGCCGGCTCATTTCTGCAAAGACGCTCACGGATTATCCCGATTCGACGGAAAATCGCTTTATGAATATGCGGACAGCCGCAAAGGCGAGCAGCCGACGTGGGGGACTCATATTTTCGATTATGGGAAGCCTGAAGTGCATAGCTTTTTAATCTCCAATGCTTTGTTCTGGATGGATGTTTATCATATTGACGGCTTGCGTGTCGATGCGGTGTACAGCATGTTGACGCTGAATTTCGACAGATCGGAGAAAGATCGCATCACGAATAGCGAGGGTGGCGAGGAGAATTTGGAAGGCATAGCTTTTCTCCAAAAGCTGAATGCCGTCGTATTCGCCAGATACCCGAACGCCTTGATGATGGCGGAGGATTCCAGTTCATTCCCTGGTGTAACGAAGCCGGTTGAACAGGGAGGATTAGGTTTTAATTACAAGTGGAATTTAAGTTTTACGTGGAACACACTCGACTATATGAAGAAGAATCAAGAGGAGCGCAGCGGACTGGAGCCGCAGTTGACGAAATCGCTGCAGCAGGCTTGGGATGAGAACTACATTCTCCCCTATGCGCATGACGAGATGGTTAATCCTGATAAATCGTTGCTTGGTAAAATGTCGGGAATCGACAGTTGGCAGCGATTTGCCAATCTTCGTGTGCTGTACGCCTATCTGATCGGGCATCCGGGCAAAAAGCTCCTATTCATGGGCAGCGAATTCGGCCAGGAGCAGGATTGGGACTCGGAAGCGGCCCTAACGTGGGACGTTCTGCAGGACTGTGAACATGAACAGTTTCAACATTTTGTGAAAACATTGAATCATTTTTACATATCGGAGAAGGCTCTATGGGAGCGGGATTATGCGCCGGATGGGTTTGAGGGAATTGATTTTGAGGATACGGCTGATGGGTTGGTACTGTTCGGCCGGAAAGGGGAGGAGGAAGAAGCGCTCATCATGGTCTGCAACTTCAGGCCTGAAACACACGAAGGTTATCGCATCGGAGTTAAGGAGCCTGCGCAATACCGAGAAGTATTTAACAGTGATTGCTCGGAATTCGGCGGATCGGGAGTGATCAACGAGTCTGCACGAACTGCGGAAGAGTGGTCGTGTCAGAACCAACCTTACAGTATTACGGTAACCATACCGCCGCTAGCGGCTGTCATTTTCAAAAAAAGCCAAATGGAAGGATGAGATGATGATGAAAAAGCAGGAATGTGTGGCAATGCTGTTGGCTGGCGGTGAAGGCAGCAGGCTTCGTCCGTTAACGAAGTACATGGCGAAGCCGGCGGTTCATTTTGGAGCGAAATACCGAATGATTGATTTTGCCTTAAGCAATTGCCGTAATTCAGGGATCGGTACGGTTGGTGTGCTGACACAATATAAGCCTGCTGTTCTGCATGCGCATATCGGAAGCGGGGACGCTTGGCAAGTGGAAGGTGCTGACAGCGGTATCTCAATTCTGGAACGGCAGGTCGGGGCACCTAATGAATATCAGGGAACCGCAGATGCCATTTATCAAAACTTGGCTTATTTGGAGGAGCATAACCCAAGATATGTACTGATCCTCTCAGGCGATCATATCTATCACATGGATTATCGGACGATGCTGGAACATCATCAGGCAACCGGCGCGGATGCCACGATTTCAGTAATGCCTGTGAAATGGGAGGAAACGAGCCGGTTTGGGATTGTTAGCGCAGATGAACAACATCGAATTACTGCTTTTGCCGAGAAGCCGTTCAAGCCAGCCAGTAACTTGGCCTCCATGGGGATTTACGTATTTAACTGGGAGTTCCTGAAGTCCTGTCTGGAGCAGGATGCGGATAATCCGGTGTCGAGCCATGATTTCGGCCATGATATTATTCCCGGGCTGCTGGCTGCTGGGGCGCATGTATCGGCCTATCMATTCGAAGGCTACTGGAAGGATGTTGGTACGATAGAAAGCCTGTGGGAATCTCACATGGATTTACTTGGTTATTATCCGAGGCTGCGAGTGGATCAGGAAGCTTGGCCTGTGCTGACGGCAAAGCGGAGTTATCCCGAAAGCCAAGTGGCGCTTGACGCACGGGTCAATAATGCTGAAATCGGAGACGGTGTCTCGATTTACGGGAATGTCAGCCACTCGGTTCTATTCGATGGTGTGACGGTTGGCGAGCATAGCCGGGTGCTAAACAGCGTCATCATGCCCGGGGTTCAGATCGGGAAGCATGCCCTTATCCTTAATGCCATTGTCGGGGAAGGTTCAATTATTAAAGATGGCGCTATCGTAGGCAAACCGGGGAATCCAGGCGTTACGGTTGTTAGTGAGAAAACCGTGGTAGGACGTCACTATCCAGCCTCCATACCTGCTACATTAACTGGTACGCGGCTGAATTTCGTTTAAGCTCTCGTTTTCTGACTAAGCCGAATTCAGAGGAGGAATGCCGTATGGAGAATGTTCTTGGTTTGATTAATCTCATGGATGAACAAAACAATTTGTCCACGCTTACCCGTGACCGGTGTGTGGGGGCGGTGCCTTTTGCCGGCAAGTACCGGTTAGCGGATTTTGCACTTTCCAATATGAGCAATGCAGGTATTCAAGAGGTTGTGGTGCTGGCGACTCCGAAGGCGGAGTCGCTGCTCCAGCATATCGGAAACGGGCAGCATTATGGGTTGGAGGCGCTGCACACGCTAGCTGCTGGGCAAGGCGACCAGCTTCAATTGGACAACCATCTGGCCTACTTGAAATCAAGAGCCGAGAAATACGTTTTGCTCGCCTCCAGCCGTATTATTTATCATTCTCATTATGATCAAATGATCGATTACCATCTCAGCAGCGGAGCGGAGATTACCGCGCTCTTCAAGCATTTGACGGAGATGGACCGTCATGCGCATATTGGACATGCCTATAGCCTAGAGATGAATGATCAAGGCCGCGTTGTTAGTGTTGTTCCTACCTACCATGCGCTGCCGAGTCTAGCCCCGCAAAACATTGATCTGGATACGATGGTACTGGAGCGAAAGCTGCTGATTGATCTCATTGAGATGAGCATGAAGCCTGGAAGAAGAGACATGGATCTGAAACAGGTTGTCTGGGAACACCTGAGCCAGCTTCATGTACAGGGTTATGCCAACCATGGCTACATGGCGATTATGGACTCCGTCGACAGCTACTACGCGCACAGTATGCAGCTTCTGCAGCCGCATGGATGGAGGCAGTTCATGAAGCATCAAGAGTCTGTGTATACGCGAAAAGAGGACGAGGCTGCGATCTCTTGCCATCAGCAAGCCTTGATTCGCAACGCGTTCGTCGCACCTGGCTGCCGAATAGAAGGTTATGTGGAGAACAGCATCTTGTTCCCAGGGGTAGCCGTTCATCCAGGGGCACACGTCAAAAATAGTGTGATTATGCAGGATTGCATGATTCAGGCAGGCGCCTATTTGGACCGGGTTATTTTGGACAAACAGGTTATGGTGGAGCAGGGGGCAATCATTTGCGGTCAATATGCCCATCCTTTTGTGGCGGAGAAGAGTGGCGTATTGTAAGAGGAAGCTGGCCAGAATGGCTGGCTTAGTTGCGTGTCGTGAATGACCGGTAGATCAGGCTTTTGGTCGTGAAGCTTGTGTAAAGGTTAGGCACTTGTTACACTTGAAAGAGCAAATCACATAGAAGGAGTGTGGCTCATGTCTGTAGAAAAGTTCCAAGTTGATCAAGAAGAATTGGAGAAATCTATACAGCTTCATATCCGTGGTGAACTCGATTTGGCAGCAGCTTTAACRTTCCGTCATGCGCTCGAAGCGGTTGTTCATAGGACCGATAAAGCGTTAATTCTAGACGTAGGTGAGTTAACATATATCGATAGCACGGGGATCGGTATTGTGGTCTCTGCTTTGAAAATACGCGATGAGCTGAAAGCGCCGTTCGCAGTGCGCCATATTCCATCTGGTATCAAAAGGCTTTTTGACCTTACAGGTATCTCCGGATTTCTTAATGAAGGGATCGAAGGAACCGCATGAACGTCGTTCGTCTGCACATACCCGCAGCAGCGGAGTACCTGGACATTGTCAGACTTAGTCTTTACGGGGTTGCCACTAAGCTGGGGTTCTCCTATGAGGACATCGAGGATATGAAAGTAGCGGTTTCGGAAGCCTGCAACAACGCGGTGCTTCATGGGGAGACGTCGGCCATTCTGGGGCAAATCTCTATTAGCTATGAGCTGGGTGAAGACAGGCTGATTGTGAAAGTGAAAGATGACGGCCCTGGCTTTGATTATCAAAGTCAACAAGAGCAGTCGGCGGAATCGCCGGTTGGTCAGACCGTCAGCGAGCTGCAGTCTGGAGGCCTTGGCATTTATCTCATGCAAGCGCTGATGGATGAGGTAACGGTGAACACCGAGCAAGGGACGGAAATCACGCTCGTCAAATATGTATAAAACAAAGGGGCTATCTCAAAAGGTCAGGCATGACCTTATGGAGATAGCCCCTTTGTGTTTGTGGGAACTAGGGTACGCTATGTTCTGGAGAATCGGCGATTCGATCAGGGAGTGGGAACTACGATCCTCTATTTGAACCCAATAAGCTCTGATGTGAGCTTATTGGGGGAAATAGAGCCCTGTAGTTCCGTCTGGACCCTGAAAGTGGCCAATTTAGCTAAAATAAGGACCTGTAGTTCTCCGTGGACCAGCCCGGTCTGGGCAAGGGCTAGGCCGGGTCAAGATCAGGCCTTAGCCCTTAGCGGCCAAGGAAAGATTCCAGCATCCAGCTGTGCTTCTCAAGTGAAGCGCGAATCTTGATCAGCATGTCAGCCGTCGGCTGATCCTTGCTCTCTTCGGCAAGCGCGATGCCCTCGGTCAGCTCCGAGCAGATCAGGGTGAAGTCGCTTGCCAGCTGTTTCACCATCTCCGCTGCGGCAGCCTCCTTGCTTGCTTCCTTGATAGAAGCAAGCTCCAGATGCTCCTGCAGGGTAGCAGTTGGCACGGCGCGCAGCGAAAGCATTCGCTCCGCGATGACGTCCAGATGCAGCGCAGCCTCTACGTACAATTCTTCGAATTTCAGATGCAGGGTGAAGAAGTTCTCACCTTTTACATACCAGTGATAATTATGCAGTTTCATATATAGAATTGAGAAGTTCGCTACCTGCTTGTCCAACGTTTCTGTAATGGTATTTTCTTTCAGTGCTGTTTTTACCATGTGAAATTCCTCCATTCAATTTATAGGATTGTTTCATCGTTCCTATCTTGTCTTACCCGCGAGCTTCTCTTTTGAAACACAACGTAGA
This sequence comes from Paenibacillus sp. 01T422, assembly GCF_056398785.1. NCBI lineage: Bacteria > Bacillati > Bacillota > Bacilli > Caryophanales > Paenibacillaceae > Paenibacillus > Paenibacillus sp. 01T422. Next base: position 18,206 of record NZ_JBFTQB010000007.1, read on the forward strand.
AATATCTGGAAATTGGTGGAGAGCTGTTTCATTTCTCAGCAATGCGGGTAACGATAAGTAATCAAGCAAACTAATCAAGCGAACAGGGGTGATTGACATGTTAGTTGAACTTAGCGCAGTCCTTGCTGCCATAGCTTTCGTATTCCTTGTCTTCTATTTAATTCAAACCTTGAAATCACTGAAGCTATCCCTGGATCAAATCACTTTGACGATGGGCCAAATGAAGGACGAGGTTACACAGATTTCTTCTGAAGTACAGGACGTTATTCTCAATACCAATGAGATGGCTATAGATGTTCGTGCGAAGCTGGCCAAGCTGAACCACCTGTTCAGCTCAGTGAACGACGTCGGTCAAGTCGTCCACGAACTTACGTCTTCCATGAAACAATCAGCTACAGGCTTCATCGACGCGGTGAAACAAACACGGTTGCCGAAAGATACGCCGTCATTAAGCCGCAGATTGCAAACCATTTTGCAGGGAGCAGCAGTCTCGATGGAGATGTGGAAGAAGTTTAAATCGAAAAAAACACATCAAATGGGCAGCATGAAATAGAAGGGAGCTATCTTTGTGAACATACGTAAATTTACGGTTTATAAGCAATCGAATGGGGAAGAAAATATTATATACTTAAGCGGGGAGCTTGATCTGTCAGCAGCGTCTGAGCTTGCGGCAGTTCTAGATTCCGTTGTTACCCAGGGCGATCAGCACTTAACGTTAGATTTAAAAGAATTGCGCTATATTGACAGCACAGGGATAGGCTTAATTGTCTCGGTGCTCAAAGTAAGAGCTGCGATGGGCGCATCCTTCCGGATTCAGCATATTCCCGCCAGAATTCAGCGTTTATTTGAAATCACGGGTGTTGCCCGCTATTTCGTGGACGGCGAATTGCAAATTCATAATCAAGGCAGAGCAGAAAGGAAAGAAGAAATTATATGAACCCATACATCGGCCTTACGATCCCGGCACAGGCGGAATATTTGGATATTGTTAGACTTACCTTATACGGTGTGGCCTCTAAAGCGGGCTTCTCATTTGAAGATATTGAAGACATGAAGGTAGCTGTAGCAGAAGCTTGCAATAATGCAATTCTGCATGCTTATGAGCAAGGACAGCCAGGAACCATTGAGATTCAGTACGAGCAGCAGGATGGATTTTTACAAATTAGCGTCAAGGATGAAGGGAACAGCTTTCATTACGTGCAAGCGGAATCCGATACGGTCGCACTGCATCATAAATCCATTAGTGAAGCGGCAGTAGGGGGGTTAGGAATGTTCCTCATGCWGGCTTTAATGGATGATGTGCAGGTGCTAACGGACAGTGGTAGAGGCACGCAGGTTGTTTTGAAGAAGCAGCTAACAGGGCAGATGAATAGAAAAGAGGAAATGGTATGAATGTGAATGCATCATCCTCCAAGCCTCTATATGACATGTATTTGAAAATGAAAATTTATAAAGAGACGGCTTGCCAAGAGACGGCTACGGCACTGCTGCTGCACTATGAACCTATCGTTCGTATGGCAGTCGGCAAGATGTCTCGGAGCCGTCCTGATTTATATGAAGATCTGTATCAAGTAGGACAGATGTCTTTACTGCGGTTATTCACTCAGTACGATAGTACACTGGATACTCCTTTTGAAGCTTATGCGATGAAAAGCTTGATCGGTCACTTGAAGAACTATTTGCGTGACAAGTCATGGTACATACAGGTTCCACGACGAATTAAGGAAAAAGGAGCTCTCGTCCAGAGAGCCTTGGATGAATTAACAGTGAAGCTCGAGCGCTCGCCGAATATCGATGAAATGGCGGCTTATTTGGAGCTGAGCACGGAAGAGACCATTGAAATTCTGGCTGGTCGCGACTACTATCATTACACGTCGCTGGATACGCCGCTTAACAGTGAAGGGGATAGTGCGACGATTGGCGATATGATTGCCGGTTCAACCGACGAGTATCAGACCCTAGAAAGACGAATGGATTTGGAAGAGGCGATGACCTGCTTGAAAGAGGAGGAGAAGAAAGTCATTAATCTCATCTATCAGGAGGGGCACTCACAGCGACAAATTGCAGATCAGCTGGGGATCTCACAGATGAGTGTTTCCCGCATTCAGAAGCGGGCAATACTGAAACTGAAGGCAGTACTTACACCCAATCCTTAGAGGAGGCCGCCCTATGCCAAATCAGCATTTTAAATTAGAATATGGAAAAAAAATTCGTTTAGCGAATATCGACCCTAATGATACAGGGGCCAAACATGAACGGGAAGAAGTAGGAGCTGAGATGGAGCGCTTGAAAGAGCGACTGGAAGCTTTGCAGAATAAGTTGTACGCCGGGAAGCAGCAATCCGTTCTCTTTGTGATCCAGGGGATGGATTGCAGTGGCAAAGACGGCTTAGTTAAGCATGCTCTTGGTGGCTTGCATCCGCAGGGGTTTAAGGTCAACAGTTTCCGTGCGCCTACGGAAGAGGAAACAGCGCATGACTTCTTATGGCGCGCTCATCAGATTGCACCTGCCAAAGGGATGATCGGAGCCTTCATTCGATCGTACTACGAAGATGTGCTTATCACGAGAGTCCATAATTGGATTAGCGAGTCAGAAGTGAAAAGCAGATTCAAGCATATCAACCGCTTTGAGAAATTGTTAGAGAGCGGCGGCGTGAAAATCGTGAAGATTTTTCTCCACATCTCGAAGGATTTCCAACTTGCTAGACTACGGAATCGGCTGACAGACCCCACAAAACACTGGAAATTCGATAAGAACGATTTGATAGAACGTGAGTCATGGGCCGAATATGAAGAAGCCTATGAAGCGGTATTTAAGCATTGCAGCTCTGAATCGGCACCATGGTACATTGTGCCAGCTAATCACCGCTGGTATCGAGATTGGGCTGTGCTGCAAATCGCCGTAGAAGCACTAGAGAGCATGAATCTGGCATTCCCGGAATCAGATCCGGAGCTTGATTTAATACTAGAGAAACTACAGGAATAGGCGTAGTTTTTCTCTCTATCTCCGCAATTATGGTATAGTTAGAATAGTAGAATGTTAAGAAACGTTCTCTATGAACTGTAC
>NZ_JBFTQB010000008.1:0-43870 GCF_056398785.1 Paenibacillus sp. 01T422
GTACTAAGTGCTTGTGGAAGCAAAAAGGAGGGTGCAGCAACGGCTTCACCTTCCCCATCTGCAGCAGCAACGACAGGAACAGGTAATCCAGCTGACGTGATTGCCACTTACAAAGAGGGCGGCAAAATCACTCGCGGCGAATTTGACTCTTTCATCAACGTGAACAAAATGTTCTCGCCGCAATTGGCGCAGTTCATGGCAGACCCAGCTTTTCAACAAGATATGTTGAAACAAATGGTTACTTTCCGTGTGTTGTCTGCGAAAGCTGATGACAAAGTAAAAGCTGATGCTGACAAACAAGTCACAGAGCAAATGAAAGCTATTACGGATTACTTCGGTAAACAAGAAGGCGGAATGGACAAGCAGTTGAAAGACAACGGTATCGAGTTGAAGGATATCGAATCTTTGATGAAAATGAGCTTCTACACAATGGGCAGCATGGAAAGCAAAATTACTGACAAAGCTGTTCAAGATTCCTATAACGAGCAAGCAGCAACGCATGCGTTCGATATCGCGACAGTTAGCCACATTCTGATCTCCTTGAAGGATGCAGCTACTCAGAAAGATCTGCGCACGAAGGATGAGGCTTTGGCAAGAGCGAAAGAAGTAAAAGGCAAATTGGATGGTGGCGGAGATTTCGCGGCGCTAGCGAAAGAGTATTCCGATGATCCAGGTTCCAAAGATGCCGGCGGTACGTATAAAGATGCAGACATCAACCAATGGGTGCCTGAATTTAAAGAAGCTGCAAGCACGCTTCCTTTGAACAAAATTTCCGATCCAGTTGAATCCTCTTTTGGTTATCACGTTATGAAAGTGGAATCCAGAAGCACGAAACCGCTTGATGATACACTTAAAACACAAATCAAATCTCAGCTTGCGGAGAAATCCCTTTCTGAGTTCGCAGAGAAAGAATACCCAAGCTTGATCGAAACGAATAATTTGCCTAAACCGGAAGCAAGCCCAGCTCCAGCGGCAAGCCCTGCTGCAAGTCCAGCAGCGAGCCCTGCAGCAAGCCCTGCGGCAAAGTAAGAACTTACCAGGATGTCCGAATATGGACATCCTGTTTTTATTTGTTATTTTTGGACAACATAATCACAGCAGGGTGCAATGCAAAGCTACATAAAGAAAAATTCCTTAGCAGAAGCGACTGCATAGAAGATTGGGAAGTGAAGAATACTATGGATAGAATTCAAGTTCCCACCAAAACCCGATCTAGCATACAAGATTTCATGCTCCTGTCGTATCTAATTCTTGAGCGGAAAGTGAGGCATCTAGAGGTATGAAAGCAACTGGAATTGTCCGTCGGATAGATGATTTAGGGAGAGTTGTTATCCCCAAGGAAATACGACGCACACTGCGAATTCGCGAAGGTGACCCTTTGGAAATTTTCGTTGATCGCGATGGTGAAGTGATTCTGAAGAAATATTCACCTATTGGTGAGCTTGGTGATTTTGCTAAGGAGTACGCAGAGTCGTTGTTTGAGAGTACCAATCATGTTGCTATGATTTCAGACCGAGACACGATTATTGCTATGGCTGGTGGGTCCAAAAAGGATTACTTAGAAAAATCAGTTGGGCCAATTATTGAATCCTGTATGGAAAACCGCAAACCGCTTTTGGAGAGCAGTTCCGGGCAATTTGAGATTATTAAAGATATGAACGAAACGTTCTCTTCTTTCGTTGCAGCTCCGATTGTCGCTGGTGGCGATCCCATTGGCTCCGTTATTTTGATCTCGAAAGATGAGAATGTGAAGATGGGCAATATGGAAGTGAAGATGGTAGAAACAGCGGCTGGTTTTCTGGCGAAACAGATGGAACAATAGACAAAAACATAAGACACAACATAAGTCAAAACATAAGACACAAAGGCTTCCTTACTGAGGTGATGTTCATCTGTAAGAGAAGCTTTTTTTGTCTGCAAAGAGCTATTTCGTTATAATACGTTTATATGCATCACATCAGGTAGAGGAGCAATAGGATGGGAGAGACCGGCAAGGGGCATCACATGGAACGCGAAGAGCTCCAGCAGAATGTCGGAAAACAGGGTACGGCCAAGCTGTTAAAAGGGGCTGCTGTTCTTGGAGTCGCGGCTGTACTCTCGAAATTACTCGGTACCTTGCAAAAGATACCGCTGCAAAATGTAGCGGGGGATGCCGCTTTTGGCATCTATAATGCGGTTTATCCGCTTTATATTTTGATTTTATTTGCGGCTACAGCAGGTTTTCCTGTCGCTGTCTCCAAGTTTGTGGCAGAGAGTGTCATCCACGGCGATCATCTGGAGGCAAAACGCATCGCCCGCATATCTGGAGCTGTGTTACTAGTTAGCGGTATTGTTTTGTTTGTATTGCTCTATTTTGGAGCGGGTGAGATTGCTGGTTGGATTGGGATTCAGCAGACGGAAAAGGYGATTCGCAGCGTTTCCTTTGCGCTGCTTCTAGCTCCGACACTAGCTGTTCTGCGCGGTTATTTTCAAGGGTATCAAAACATGCTGCCAACCGCTATCTCACAAGTAATTGAGCAGTTGATTCGAGTTATTACGATGGTTGCTTTACTGCTTTATTTGGCGGCACTCGCTTATGACGAGGAGTGGATTGCGGCAGGAGCGACTTTTGGTTCCGTTACTGGCGCAGCTGCAGGTTTAGTCGTTATGTACGTATATTGGCGGAAAGCGATGCGGAGTTTGAGGCATTCGGAGGGCGGAGACTGGGCGGAGCTTAGGCAGCCGCAGGAGCAGAAGGAAAAGCGAAAGCCAGGGACAGAACCAAAACTAAAGGCGACAGCTAGACCTCTGTCCTCATGGCAGTGGACGAGGCGGATTGGAGCCTATGCGATTCCTGTCTGCTTAGGTGCGATCGTTGTACCGCTGTTGACTTTGGTCGACACGTTCACGATGCCGCGGCTGCTAGAAGCTTCGCAAGGCAGCGAACTTGAGGCTATGCGGCAGTTTGGTTTGTATAACCGGGGATTACCGCTTGTCCAGCTTGTTGTTATGGTTGCCTCCTCGATGTCAGCAGTCCTCGTGCCTGCGATGGCGGATGCGAAGGCACGAGGACTGACTGATGTGATGCGCTCTCGGGCGGAAATGTCCATCAGGCTCTCTTGGCTTATCGGGCTGGGCGCCTCGTTTGGACTGGCATTTGCCGCGGTGCCGATCAATATGATGCTGTACAAAAACAGCGAGGCCAGCCTAACGATGGCGGTTCTAGCGTTCACGGCCCTGTTCAGCACGCTGAACGCTGTCTCCGCCAGCGTGCTGCAGGGGGCCGGCGCAATTCACACGCCGGCGCAGGCCTTGCTCGTTGCCATCGTGCTGAAAGCACTCGGCAACGTCGTGCTCATGCCCCGCTGGGGCATCGAAGGCGCCGCGCTCAGCGCGGTGATCGCCTACGCCGCTGCGGCGGGGCTGAATCTGGTGCAGCTGCGCCGCTGCACCGGGGCACGCTTCGCGCTGCGGCCGTACGTCATCGCACCCACGCTGGGCGTGGTGGCGATGGGCGTCTGCCTCGCAGCGCTGCAACTGCTGGCCATGCCCGCTGTGGCGGCATGGCACGTGCCTGAGCGATTGAGCGCGAGCGCAATCGCTTTGGTTGGGGTAGTCGGCGGCGCGGCCGTCTACGGGCTTGCGCTGCTGCGCAGCGGCAGCATCAGCCGTGAGGAGCTGCGGCTGATGCCAGAGCTGGACCGGAAGCTGGCGCCGGTCCTGGCTCGGATTTGGCCGGCGGGGCGTTCGGCCGGCCGGTAGCCCTGTGGCTCGCGAGCCTGCTTTAATGAGCTTGCCGCTCAAACCCATCTATATGTTGCACAATATACAATGATTTTGCCCTAGAAAGGTGGCTCGGTGCTCCTATATTGTATTTTGTGCAACGAGATGAGCAAAATGGCTGCATTTTATGAAAAAACGCTTCAAATGGTTGTACTTAGTACAATATAGGTAGCATGTTTACCGGGAAAATAATGAAATGCTTGCACAAAATACAACATAGCCAGCAGGCCATCTTTCAAATAATCACACATTTCAGGAGGTGCCACCCATGTCAACTCAAGCTCACATTACAGTCGTCGGACTCGGAACGGGAGACGAAGACCAGCTCACACTCGGTGTCTGGAAAAAGCTCCAAAGTGCAGCGAAGTCACAAGCCACGCTCTATTTGCGTACGGAGGACCATCCAATGGTCAACATGCTAGACAGCAATCAAATCCCTTACGAAACCTTCGACTCCAATTATATGGCTCATCAAAGTTTTGAAGGCGTTTATGAATCTATTGCGGAAGCACTCATTCAATCTGCTAAGAACTCATCTACCGAGGTCATCTACGCCGTGCCGGGTCACCCCATGGTGGCGGAATTTACGGTTCAGCTTTTGAAGCAGCGGTGCCCAGAAGAAGGGATTTCGCTTCAAGTGATGGGGGGAGAAAGCTTTCTGGATCAGGCTTTCTTACGCTTCGGCTTTGATCCTATCGATGGATTTCAGCTGCTCGACGCTACTAGCCTTAGTCGCTATGCACTGAATCCTCAGATGCATACCATTGTTGGGCAGGTCTACGATACCTATACGGCGTCAGACCTCAAAATTTCCCTCATGGATACATATCCGGATGAATACCGCGTTGTTGTGGGCCACTCCCTAGGTGTGGCAGGTGCCGAGCAGATCATTGAAGTACCTCTGCATGAGCTGGATCATGTAAAAGGTTACGGGAATCTATCTTTAGTTTGGGTGCCTAAGAGCGAGGAGGATGAGGTTCGCTATCGGACTTTTGGCCATTTGCATGAAATCGTGCAAGTTCTTCGGAGTCCAGAAGGCTGTCCTTGGGATCGCGAGCAGACGCACGCCAGCCTCCGCAAAAATCTCATCGAAGAAGCTTACGAAGTACTGGAAACGATCGATGAAGATGATCCTGAGCATATGTGCGAAGAGTTGGGAGATTTGCTGCTGCAAGTTATGCTCCATGCGCAGATGGAAGAGGTCAGAAGAGGCGGCTCAAGATCGACTTGAGGAGCTCGGGGATGTGCTTTTTTCTATCGTAAATGTTGCTAGATTCCTCAAAATTGATCCGGAAGAAGCTATTGCGCACACAAATCGCAAATTTATTCAAAGATTTTCATATATGGAAGATCAGCTACGTTTAAAAGGGCTTTCTTTTGAACAAACTGGGTTATCAGAGATGGAAAATTATTGGCAGGAAGCAAAAAAAGTTACAAAACTTCGCTAGTAATAGAAGGAATTTGACGAAAAAAGAAGAATACTAAGTTTGGTGTAAGGTGTAAGGTTGAATATGGAAATTAAATAGTAGGGATATTTGAACGTTGTTCAAAGTCTCTCAGCTTTGCGGCTTTCGTACATAGAAGACATGATCTTCAACTATTTTTGGGAGGTAACAAATCACATGAACAAAACGGATTTGATCAACAACATTGCAGAAAAAAGCGGACTAACTAAGAAGGACGTAGAAGTAGTACTTAACGGATTCCTTGGTGAAGTTACAGACGCTCTTTCATCCGGAGATAAAGTTCAATTGATCGGTTTCGGAACTTTCGAAACTCGTAAACGTTCTGGTCGTACAGGCCGCAACCCACAAACTGGTAACCCAATCGTGATCGCGGAATCCAACGTTCCAGCTTTCAAAGCGGGTAACAAGCTTAAAGACGCTGTAAAATAATGCGAATTGATAAGTTTCTAAAAGTATCTCGACTGATTAAGCGCCGAACCGTAGCGAAGGACGTGTCCGACCAAGGACGTGTCTGGATTAACGGCAGAGATGCCAAGGCGAGTACGCAAGTGAAAGTCGGCGACGAACTAGCTATTCAATTTGGTCAGAAAAAGGTGACGATTCGCGTGGAGCTMCTATCGGAGTCGACCCGTAAGGAAGACGCTGCGAAGATGTACACACTGGTCAAGGAAGAAGCTTATCAGTCCGAGTAACACGGGTATAAATACCGAATAGTCCAGGATTCCCGGATGAGGGATCTTGGGCTTTTTTTTGGTTCTAAAATAGGACATCCTCCCATATCGTAATGATAGATGAAGGAGGGGTACAGGCCATGATGGAACCCGTTAAAAACACGAACAAACGGCAAGAAATCAAAATGCTGAATCGCAAGCTCTTGGAGATCTCCGGAGTTTTGAACGTAGAGAGCTTTGACAGCGAAGAGTTCCTCCTTGAAACGGAAATGGGCTACCTGATGATTAAAGGGCAGAATTTGCACATTAAGAACTTGAGTTTGGAGCAGGGGTTAGTCGCCATCGAAGGACTTATTCAAGAATTGTCGTATGTGGATGGAAATACCCAGGAGAAATCCAAGGGGTTCCTTGGTAAATTATTCAAGTGACCCTGAACGTTCAATTCCATACGATTTTCATGATGTTTTTGAGCGGGGTCGCCATAAGTGCGATGTTTGATGTGTTTCGTGTGCTTTCCGGTAAGCTCAGGCTGCCGCGATGGACGATTCCGCTCGTTGATACCGTGTATTGGATTGTGGCGACAATCCTCGTGTTCCGCCTGCTCATTTACAGCAATGAAGGACAAGTTCGGATGTTTATTTTTCTGGGGATGGGGATCGGGATTTGCTTTTATTTCGCCTTCCTCAGCAAGGTAGTGGTTCATCTAACGCTACTCCTCTGGATGACTCGGCCTGTGCATAAATATTTCGTGATCCCTGATTGGTTGAAGAAGCTGACGGGTAAGATCGTAACGTTATATCACAGGTTATTCTCAAAGTAGGAGGAATTCCTATACATGCAGGCTCAAGCAACCGCACCAAACAAGCGCAGCAGTAGTGTAGGCTCAAAGCGAAGACTGCGTTTTCTCATGATTTTTGTCCTTTGTTTTATGAGTTGGGCTGCTGTTAACATTTGGGGGCAGTTCGCTAAGCTTCACGAGAAGAGAAATGCCGTGGCGAATATGGAGCAACAGCTCGTTGATGCGAGGAAGGTCAAGGAGCAGACGCAAAAGGAAATCGGTAGGCTTCATAATGACGAATACTTAGATCAAATTATTCGCCGGGATTTTCACTATAGCAAAACGGGAGAGACGCCACTTAGTGTCTCGAAGCAATAAAAGGATTGTAGAAGGGGCGAATGCCGTGTTGACCGTGGTTTCTGCATCGGTTATAATCGGCGTAGCCAGTGTTTTCAACATTTTAAGGGAGGAACATTTTACTTTATGGCAATTGAAGTTGGCACCAAGTTAGAGGGTAGAGTGACGGGGATTACTCACTTTGGAGCATTCGTCGAGCTTGCTGAAGGAGTTACCGGTCTTGTTCACATTTCGGAGATCGCGGACAATTATGTGAAAGACGTTAATGACCATTTAAAGCTGGAAGACAAAGTATTGGTCAAAGTGATTAACGTGGACAAGGATGGCAAGATCGGACTGTCGATCAAGCAAACGGTTGACAAGCCAGTTGAGGAAAGACCAGCTCGTCCTGAACGTACAGGTGGCAGCAGCTATCAAGGACGCCCGAGCGGAGATCGTCCAGGCGGCTTCCAAGGTGGTCGTCCAAGCAGTGGCGGAGAACGTAGTGGTCCTCCAAGCGGTGGTCCAGGCGGTGGTCGTCCAGGCGGCGGCGGCTTCAATCGTGGCGGCGGTGGTGGTGGCGGTCGCGGCGGCTTTAACAAGCAGCAAGGCGGAGCTAGACCGTTCTCGTTCGAAGATAAAGTATCTCGTTTCCTTAAAGATAGTGAAGAGCGGATTTCGTCTCTGAAGAAGAACACCGAGTCCAAACGCGGTGGTCGAGGCGGAAGAAGAGACTAATAGATGCTTATAATAGAACCACATTTCGCTTAGGCGGATGTGGTTTTTTTATGTAGATAAGAAAGTATAAGTTTTTACTTATGCTTCGCTCAACCTTGACACCTCTAAGCGCATAAATCAAAAATTTCCAATTATTACAATTCATCGTATGGTCAATTCCAATCGACATGGAGTTACGGGTATCTCCCCCATCTGCGTGGCGAAAGTTCGGGAGGATCAGACTTTTGGATACGCTTTCAGGTCTGTAAAGCGAGACACGGCAAGGGCTGGGAGTTAATGACACGGCTGGCGCGGCTTGTCGGAAATTTCTTTGAATCTATCAACTCATTCTGACAAACTTTCTACTAGATTGTCTCTATACTAGAGAAACAAATAAGGGAAGAATGGATGGTGTTCAAAGCATGCAAAGAAGAAGCCTAGGCGCAACGATTAGTGGTGGATGGTCAGGGATATGGCTAAGAGCGAAAACAGGTGCTCACAGCGCTGCAGTGGAAAATCGTTTTGTTCAAGCTTTTGTGGCTAAGAAGTGGACTTTTCTGCTCATCGTTATGGCTTTCCTTCTTGGTCGTGCGATGATCCTGGAACAGCTATCTCCGTTTGCATTAGCCTTTATCGCGGTAATCTATTTTACGCGGAGAGACATTTTACACTGGGTGGGGATAGCGGCATTTGCTGGTAGCTTACTGTCCCTGCATTCAAATACGGGATATCTCGTAACCGAGATTATCGTCTTCCTGCTCATTCAAAAAGCGTTCGAGAAGTTTGAACGTTCAGATCTAACATTGGCACCGCTCCTTGTTTTCAGCTCAACCTTCTTGGTTCAGCTTTTTGCAGAGCTGGTGGTTTCAAACTTAAGCTGGTATTCGCTGATGATGTTATCTGTAGAGGCACTGCTCAGTCTAGTGCTGACCTTAATTTTCATACAAGCTATTCCTGTATTCACACTTACCCGGAAAAACTATCATTTGAAACACGAGGAAATTATTTGCTTAATTATTTTACTAGCATCCGTTATGACAGGGACGGTGAGCTGGGTCATGGGGCCTGTCACGGTGGAGCACGTGCTCTCCCGATACTTGATTCTGTTATTTGCATTGGTAGGCGGAGCGCCTTTTGGAGCTTCGGTTGGCGTCATCACAGGGCTAATCTTAAGTCTTGCGAATAGTAACGCGATCTACCAAATGAGCTTGCTTGCCTTCTCCGGGATGTTAGCCGGACTTCTCAAGGAAGGGAATCGGCTCGCTGTTGCTTTCGGTATGTTGCTAGGATCATCGATTCTATCGTTCTATATAGGTTCTAGTGCTGATATGATCAATTCCGCTTGGGAATCGCTTGCGGCCGTTACGCTGTTTCTCCTCACGCCTCGGAGTCTGATTCTTACACTTGCCAAATATGTTCCGGGCACGCAGGAGAATCTCAAATCGCAGCAGGACTACGCGAAGAGGGTGCGTGATGTGACAGCCAGCCGTGTGGAACAGTTCTCGGAAGTGTTCCGGCAACTGTCGCGCAGCTTTAAGCAATTAACGACGGATGATGCGGTAAGCCGCAAGGAGGAGGAAGTTGGGCATTTCATGAATGCCGTCGCTCAGAAGACTTGTGAATCCTGCTGGAAAAAAAGCCAGTGCTGGGATCAGAAATTTTACCAAACGTATACCTTTATGACGGATATGATGACTACTATTGAGACAAAGGAGAATATGACGAAGAAGCAAATACCTGCGGAATGGAAGAAGGTGTGTAATCGTACAGATCAGGTGCTCGATGTGATGAAGCAGCAGTATAGCTTGTACAAGAATGATTTGCACTGGAAAAAACAAATTATGGATAGCCGCCATCTCGTAGCAGATCAGCTGTCTGGCGTCTCGCAGGTGATGGAGGACCTAGCGAAGGAAATTAAACGGGAAGGACAGGAGTTGTTCCTTCAGGAAGAGCAAATCCGTAATGCGCTGGAGGAGTTAGGCTTATCTATTCATACGATCGATATCATTTCCTTAGATGAAGGAAATATTGAAATTGAAATTATTCATCAATACACGAAGGGCTTCGATGAATGCCGGAAAATCATTGCGCCGCTGCTGAGCGAAATCATCGGCGAGAATGTCGCCGTGATGCGCGAGGAGATGCATGAGCGCGGCGAGGGCTACAGCACGGTCGTATTCGGCTCTGCCAAGGAATTCGAGGTAGAGACCGGGGTCGCCGGCGCAGCCAAAGGAGGCGACCTCTTCTCGGGCGACAGCTTCTCCACGGTGGAGCTGGGCAATGGCAAGTATGCCGTTGCGCTTAGCGACGGCATGGGCAATGGCGAGCGGGCGCGTGCCGAGAGTCAGACCGCCCTTAGCATCCTGCAGCAGCTGCTGCAGTCTGGGATGGATGAGAAGCTGGCGATCAAGTCGCTGAACTCCGTGCTCATGCTCCGATCCTCCGATGAAATGTATGCAACGGTGGATATGGCATTAATTGACATGTATAATGCAAATACAACGTTCATGAAAATTGGCTCCATACCGAGCTTTATTAAGCGTGGGAACGAAGTAATTTCGATCTCCGCGAATAATCTGCCCGTGGGAATTTTGAGCGAGATCGATGTCGATCTAGTTTCTATTCCTCTCCAATCGGGGGATATCCTCGTCATGATGACCGATGGGATCTATGATGCCCCTGGCCATGCGGTGAATAAGGAGATGTGGATGAAGCGGATGATCCAGGAAATTGATACGAGCTTGCCGCAAGAGTTCGCGGATTGTTTGTTGGAGCGAATTTTCCGCCATCATCATGGCGAAATTCAAGATGATATGACCGTCGTTGTTGCTCGCATAGAGAAGCGGCAGCCAGAGTGGGCGACGTTCCGCTGGCCAGGGATTACGCGCATGGAGCGTCCGAAAACGGTCAGTTAGTTAGAAAATGAAGCCGTAACAGCTCATTTGCTGTTGCGGTTTTGGTGTGGGAAAATAAGGGGATTACAGGATTTATAAGAAAGGCGGTATGGCATGTTCAGGAAAGTGCTCTCTCTCGCATGCATCATCCTCGGGGTCTTGATTTTTCTATATCCAGCCTTGAATGACCGGTACGAGAGTTATCAGCAGCAGAAGATTATGAATCAATGGCAGGAAAATTTGCAGATCATGGATCAGATCTCGACGGAGGAGAGTGAGGTCGCACAATCGGAGGGTGTGGATAATCTCATAGGAAAAGTCGAGGCAATTGGTAGTTTGGGTACTATGGGCTCACTGGATTCCGTGGAATCAGCTGACTCGACCGCTACTAATTCTCCTACGAGTCTGCCTAGTGTAAAGCCAGCACAGTCTTTGGGCATGCAAGCTGCACCAAAACCGACACCTCTGCCCAAGAATGTAGAGGGTGTGCTGCAGATCGATAAAATCAATTTGAAACTTCCGATCTTGACGGACGCAACGGTGAAGAATTTGAAAGTTTCTGTTGCAAGTATAGCCAATACGGGGAAACCGGGCGTGGTAGGCAACTATGCGATAGCTGGCCATAGAAATTTGACTTATGGGAAGAATTTTAACCGATTAGACGAGGTTGATCTAGGCGACATCATTCAGGTGGAAACAGGGAGTAAACATTTCAAATACATTGTGGAGGATAAGCAATATGTTCTTCCTACGGACATATCGGTCTTAAAGGGCAATGGTAAGGATACGGAAATAACATTAATTACATGCGACCCCATGGATAATCCGACGCACCGTTTAATTATAAAAGGGAAAATTGCAGAATCATCGGACTAAGTGAGAAAAAGGATTTTGCTTTCACTTTAGCCCGATGTGAAATAGTTATGAAGCATACAATACAGAATGTATCATATAATAACTATAATGATACATTCTGTATTGTAAATTGCTGAAATTTCTGATACATTTTGTATCAATAGAGAGTTTTTCTTTGGTCCACACACGCATAGGAATGGAGGGAATTATGAACATGTTGAAGAAGGAATTGAAGCTACTACTCGTCATTTTGTTAGTCTTCATGCAGTGCTTGTATGCTGTCAGCGTGTCAACCAAAGCAAGTGCTACTGAAATCTCCAATCAAGATAACATCCTGGAGAGTGTGACGATGGCTGTTTACGATAGTGCGGGACAAGTCGTGACGGGAGACGTATACGATCAGGGCGCTAGAGTAAGGCTGGACTATACCTGGTCTTTGCCGGATGGTCATAGTTACCGCGCAGGCGATACCTATACGTTCATTCTGCCAGAGCAATTTTTGTTATTTAACAACGTGGGCGGGACTTTGACTACCGGTGACGATCAAGTTGGAACTTTTCATGTGAACAAGGACAGCCGCCAAATCATCATTACATTTAATAACTTCATTGAAAGTCATGATAATGTGAGGGGGACCCTCACGATTAATACCCAGTTCAATAAAAGCCAAATAACGGGAAGCACAACGCAAATCATTACGATCCCTATTCAATCGGGAGAACAGGTGTTCACGCTCATTTTCAGGCCAGACGTTCCTTCTACAATAAGCAAAGCAGGTGCAGCTAACGGTTTTAATGCCAAAAAAATTGATTGGACCGTTGATGTGAACAAGTCGATGGACGCCATTCAGCAAGCGGTTGTAACAGCTTTACAGACAGTCCTCTTCGTTCTGCCTATCGTATTCAATACACGACACTAATTAATGATCAGTCCAAAGGACCGTTTGTGAATACAGCAACGTTGTCAGGAACCAATAAAACCCCTGTTCAGGCGACTGCAACGGTTACTGTACAGCATGGAATCCCGCTTGATAAGATTTCCCCTGATTCCGAATATATTCCCAGCACTCAGACCATTGGTTGGATAATCAAGTATAACTATAGCGAAGAGACGATAGCGAAGGAGCAAGCATCATTAGCGGACTTATTCAATGATACCCAAGCATTGGTGCCTGGTTCTATGCATGTGTACCCTGTGACGTTCAGTTCCTCTGGCGATGAAACGCTGGGAGGTGAAGTGCCTGCTACAGAATATACACTGACGTCATTAACGGCTGCTTCCAAGAAAGGGTTCAAACTGCAGTTTAATAACGATATTTCATCGGCTTATAAAATCATTTATCAGACGAGGGCGAGCAGCCCCGTTATTAATAATGCTACTATATCCAACCAAGTTACTACTGGCAGCGGAATAGTAAAAATAATTACACGGCCCATTATACAGGGAGTCCTTGCCAAGACTTTTGGTGCGGTTGACTATGGGGCCCACACTGTTGTGTGGAATATAAAGATTAACGAGGATAGCCAGGAAATGAGAAACGTTGTTGTGACTGATACGTTTCCGAACAAAGGACTCCGCATCATTCCCGGTACTTTGGTCATTAAACAGGGTGACACCATACTAGATGCAACAGAGTATACAATCGATGGCCCGGCAGCCCCGGACGAAGGCTTCAAAATTACATTTGCGAATATGCTCACCAAACCTACCTTAATTACTTACAAAGCAGAGTTTAATCTGGATTGGCTACAACCTGCGGGCAGTACAACCGAATTTCCTAATACGGCTAAATTAGACTGGATTGATCGTTCTGAGGTCGCGTACACCAAAACTGTCACGACAAGGTTTGTTCCTAAGGATGAAGTGAAGAACAACGGGTTCAAAAACGGAACGTACGATTTAAATTCAAAACAAATCACATGGAATGTTGGCTTTAATTACAACAGTAAACCGCTTGAAGCAGCCGTGCTCGAGGATCTTCTGGAATCCAATCAAAAGTTGGTGGAGAATTCCGATGGTTCCGTTACTTTTAACGTCTACCACATGAAGGTCCAAGCGAATGGCGTAACTACTATAGGCGCGATTGTAGATCGTCTCAGCTATGACTACCATATCGATGCTAACAATAAGCTCATTCTGACATTTAAGCAGCCAATTTTAGAGCCGTTTCTTGTAGTCTTCAAAACGAGCCTTGATGGTCAGCTTATTAATGACAGTAAAGTGAGCAACACTGCCAAACTATTCGACGGGAATAAGCCCGTGTCGAATGATTTAATTGCGACCGTCAACATTCCACATGGAGGCGAGTACGTCAGCAAGAAAGGTTTGCAAAGCGGCGACAAGATTAATTGGACGATAACGATTAACCAAGGACAATCAACTTTGAACGATGCTGTATTAATTGATATGCCTACGGTAAATCAGTTGCTGTTGCTTGATACATTCCATCTGTTCAAAACGATTGTAGATATGAGTGGAAATGTAACGAAAGGGGCAGAGTTAACCAAGGGAGTCGACTATACATTAGCTATCGATACTGATGCGAGCGGCAAACAAACGTTCCGCCTGCAATTTGTGAATCCGATTCACTCCGCCTATATCTTGGAGTACCAATCGCTCATCGCGGCCAATGATAAGGATACTGTTTCCAATAAAGTTAGCCTGAGTGGTAACAATGTAACGACAGTTATCAAGGAAACTGTGCAGGATATTATTGTTGGCGTTTCGAGCGGTTCCGGCACAGGCAGTGGAGTAAGGGGTTCGCTCTCCGTGAAGAAGGTGGATGTATCGAATAACACGGTATTGCTCAGCGGAGCAACCTTCGACTTGTACCGGAAGTCCGACGGGACGTTGGATCGGATCGGTACAATGACCACGAATGAAAACGGAATTGCTAATTTCACCGGCTTGTTGAAGGGCAATTATGTCGTGAAGGAGAGTATAGCGCCTGTTGGGTACGCTCTGGATGCTGCTAAGGAATATCCCGTATCCTTAAGTTCGGGTGAGAATTATTCGATCACTGTAACCAATACAAGGGCTACCGTACCATCTAACCCGCCGACTAGCACGCCAACTGACTCACCATCGAGTACGCCGTCTAATCCACCATCTAGCACGCCAACTAATCCGCCAAATAACGATACATCATCGAATGATCCGGATCCGACGCCGAGTGCTTCAACATCACCGAAGCCAAGTGTATCGCCTGCTCCGTCCGGTTCACCAAGTCCGGGTCTGAGCACAAGCCCAGGTCCGAGTCCAAGCACAAGTCCAAGTCCAAGTCCTGGTCTGTCGCCGAGTCCAACGCCTGCTCAATCGAATGGTTCTGCGCCTTCAGTTAGTCCAGAGCCAACGACGATGGAAGGACAGCAGCCGGAGACGCTCCCAGTGACTGGTGAATCCAGTCATACTGCTGTGAAGCTATCCGGTATAGCGCTTATTCTTCTAGGTTTCCTCTTACGGAGAAAATGGCGTAAAAATTAAAGTTGATGTCAACCCCTAACAGCCCTTTCGCTGTTAGGGGTTTTTTTGTTTTGTCCCGGGAAATTTTGACATATTTCTTGTATTTTTTAGGGATTAAGACCTATAAATTGTTGCCAATAGGACTATGATCATGGTTAACTATATATAGATTCTTTACAGTTGAAAAAAATGGGGTGAGTTATGGCGAAGTTGCCTTGAGAGTCGTTAATGGGGAAAGCGTTAAATCAGGTGTTTGAGCAGAGGAAATATGGAATTTTACATTAAAGCAACGAGCAAATGGGTTTTTGGTTGCAACAATTATAGTGGAGGTAAATCATGCTTCGTTATCGGAAGAAAATAGCAATCCTGATGTCGCTGATGCTGGTCATCCAGTTAATTGGCGGTATGCTTGGCGCGGTGCAGGCTGCACCGCCAGCCTATGCATTTGACGGAAGCAAGCTCGATGAGTTCAGTGTAACCGGGTACGATGCAGATCCTAATGATCCGGAAGGACTACAAAAGAAAGAGTTAACGGAAGCTGTATTAGGGCGCGATACGGAAATTTTGGTCCATGCCCATAATAAAGCTCCGGGAGCGATGGCCTTCAACGTTGGCATTGAAGTGGTGCTGCCGGACGGTCTTGAGTTGGCATCGGATATGAGTCCCAGTACGGTAGTAACAGATGGCGTAACAGGAACCATTACGGCTTTCTGGAAAGATATCAAAGATATCGCTGCCGGGGAAAACTTCGATTTCCCAGTGAAAATCAAAGTTTCTAATAACTATAGGAAAGCAAATGGCGGAGGTTTGGTTCCGTTTGGAACCCTGCTGTCGCCTACGGTTCGGCTGTATGCGAGCAGTGATCCACGCAAGTTATACTATGACGCTGCGCAGCCTACCAAGATGTGGAGCAAAGCAATCAAGGTCACGCCTTTTTCCATCCGACTTATCAATGATGTGAAGAATGTGAAGGGGGCCGGGCTTAATGATGCACCCCCTGCAGGCGGCTCAGAGTGGGGAGAGCTTCCTTACAAGATCGAAATGGTTAACAATGCACGGTCATCTACAACGTTCACACTCTTTAAAGAGACAACGGATGCGGTAGTTGAGCACTATGGTTTTACAGGTCAAACTGGAACGCCGGTACAAACGGTTGCCAGCGGAGTGCGCACCATTAATTGGACGCTTCCGGTACTAACGGTGGCAGGCGAGGACGGAAAAGGCAAGAAAACGTTTAGTTACCAAGCGGCCTTTCTGAATACGGACGCAGGCAATCATATCATGACACATGGTACACAGAAGGACGATAAGTTTGACTATTCAGCTACTGTGGACGGTCAAACCTTTACGGGGTCTGTGACACAGAAGGTGACTGCTAGAGATATCGTGATTTATAAAGGCGTACAGAAAAAGGCAGGTTCTTCAGCGGGAAGTGAGGTCGGATACAATGACAGGCTTGTATACTCGCTGCGTGTCAAGGTAAACGAGTACGTTCCTGTGACAGGGATCACCGTGGAAGATACGTTAGGTGATGGGCAGGACTTCGTCGATAGTTCGGTAGTAGTCCGAGACGCAACTAGTGCAATAGTGTCCAGAGGTTTCTTGAAAACAGGTTCAGGAGATGGAACAACAGCATTAACGTGGACGCTTGGCGATATGGACTACACAAGTACTACGGATCGTGAATTCACTATTACTTATGAAGCCACCGTTCGGTCGACCTGGAGGGTTGCTAAATTCGGAGGAAGCAATGTAGTAGCAGCGGATGTTCTGGTCAATAAGGCTGAGGTAAGCGGAATATCCATTTCGTCTGGAACAGTCACCGATTCCGATTCAACCGATATTCATGTGACGACGCCTAATGTTAGTGAGAAAATCGTTAGAGTGAACGATGGAACCACCGTGGGGGGCCAGCCGGTTAATGAGCTGAAGCAGGCGGTAACCGTAGGCGACACGGCTAGCTTTAGAGTGGCTTACGACGCTGTGGGACTTCCGGCGAAACAGCACAAAGTCAAGCTGTATGACTATCTGCCTCTCGGCACGATGTATGAAGGCTCGCTTAGCAGTTATCAAATTAACGGAATAACGCCTACATACGAAGCTGATATGCAAGCCATCGTGTGGGATTTTGGCAATACGGATCTCTTTGAGGGTCAGGTTAGCCAACTTGCCACGGAGTTAAAAGTGCGGATTCAAGACGATACCAGCTACGTTGCCAAGGACAAAGGGGCTAAAAATCTAGTCGTCCTTACCTATGAGAATTCAGAAGGTATCGTTGAAAGCAAACGTAAGGAAGTTGAATTAGCTTATGTAGAACCGGATGTGAGCATAACGCGCACGGTGAGCAAAACGACGGACCTTCACGGCAATGAATCCGTTGTAGTTACAATCAAGCTAACGAACAATGGATCGACGCCGGCTTATCATGTCAAGCTGACAGACAAGTTAGCGGATGGTTTGCAAAACTTGCCGGTTAGTCCAAACTATACACAGACAGGCACTTCGATCAAATTTAATGAAATTTCCTCCATAGAGCCAGGCGATGCTAATTCAGTAACGCTGACGTATACAGCTCAGCTAATTGATCCAATCGGCGCGAGCAGAGATATTGTGCTGAAAGATGCGACCTGGACCTACTTTGGGCAAAGCGATACTTCGGAAGAAGTCATCAATCGCCCTTACACCGGGCAAGAGACGACGACGACCAAACTGACAGCGGCCGGACCGACGATTACGAAGACAGTTGAGGATACTTCGGGTACGGCAACTGCTTTGAAACCTGGCGACTGGGTAGTTTACAAGGTGGAAGTGAAAGTACCAGCCAATAATGTAACTTATTCGCCATCGCTTGAAATTGAAATACCAAGCAATGAAGATTATGCCGCAACGTATACGGGGTATGATTCCGAAGCGCATACAGGGACGGGATCGCAAACCGTCGATACGACAACAGCGGGCCTCATTAAACTTGCCGGAATGGCGGAGGCGCCGGGCGCGACGTATACGTATTATGTTAAAGCCACCGTTAAGAAGATTAACGCCGGTACATCGGTAAGTGATACGTCTGGCGCAACCTTCAAGTGGAAGGTAGAGGCATCCGGTGCGGACAAAAGCTTGTCCGTTCAGAACGCACAGAAGCCTACCGTGACGATTAAAGCGCCGCAGCTGGAAATCACCTTAAATCCTAGTACAACATCAATGAAAGCAGGCGACACCCAAGCCTATACCGTCACTGTGAAGAACAAGGGGCTGAATCCGGCCTATAACTTTACACCAACAGTAACTCTGCCTGCGGGATTTAGTTTCGTGTCAGAAGACGGGACAGCCGCCGGGGTTACAATGACGTTCCTGCAAGTGCCAGTGCTTGCTGCGAATGCCGTGCTAACTTATACATTCACTGCCCGTCTTGACAACGTCAAGGGGTCAGGATCAACGCAAAGCATTCAAGCCTTAACAGGAGACTACTACAGTCTGACTGGTAGTAGCGGTGCCAAGTACGATTATGTAGCGGGTTCAGCTACAGTTGAGGTTCCTCGAGTCACGATTACGAATGTTATTACAGCGACTAGCAGTGGTGATCTTTCCAAGATTCGTCCAGGGGATACCGTCAACTATCAAGTTGAAGTGACTATACCTAACGGGACGATAGCGTACGACGTTGTTGTCGAAGATGTAGTCGACTCTCTTGGAAGCAACTTTACTTTAACGAGCAATCCTGACAATTTTACAGTTGCAGGAAACAAACTCACTAAAGCTTTAACTAATTCAGATACTGATGCCTCGCTAGGGGCTAAGGTGTTCACGTACAACTTCCAAGCGCGAGCGAAGGCAGATGTTTTTGACTCGGCGGAAGTAGTTCCATACAAAACTACGGCTGTAGCTAAGTGGAACAAGCAAAATGGTTCTGACCCAGCGCAAACGGCTGATGCTATAACGAGCATTGCAATTATGCAGCCGAAATTAACCATAAGTCCGGTAGCGATTGCCGATACGAAGTTTTCCAAAACCAACACTGAAATCACCGTTGAGTTTGAACTGAATAACGTTGGGAACGCGACAGCATACAAGCCTTCGGTGGAAGTGAAGCTGCCAAGCGAGCTGAACGTGAAGCCAGGCTCGATCTCGGACGGCGGATCCCTTAGCGGTGGCGACACGCTTACATGGTCCGCACTCACTGATCTTGCTGTAAGCGGTAAGAAGAAAGTGACGTTCATAGTCACTACGAAGCCAGAAGTTTTACCGGGGACGACAGGCATTACGATCAACGGTAAAATAACCGGATACGAGTCCCGGGAGACCACCCCGGTTGCCATTTACACTCCTATAGTGTCCTTGCCGCAGGTACTTTCTGTAGATGTGTTGACGGTATCGGCTTCGATCAAAGAATCGACGAACAACAGCACGACGACAGTGCGCCCTGGGGATGAAGTGACCTATCTCCTGAGTCTGGATCAGCCGCTTAATACGACCACGTATCATGTAAATCTTGATTCGCTGTCTGGGCTTGTCCAACAGGAAATCATTTCTGTAGGTAAAATCGTTGGCGGCTCTGTCACCGACATTCCGAAAGTTGGAGATAAGTATCCGCTTGGGTCTATCACAGGGGATGCCAGTCAGACGGACCCGTCCGCACAGTATCAAATTGTTACAAGGTTGAAAACAGATGGACCGACTGGCGGATACTTCGCACAGTTCACTCCGAAGCTTGACTATCAGACAGCGCAAACGGCAGGTGCGCCACGAACAATATCTGCCGGAATGCTGTCCGTAAACGTCGTGCAACCGGACATATCTCTGTTGTTAAGCAGCGTCAAACCAGCACGTCCGGATGGCTCCATTCCGTTCGATGCGGCGAGTGAAGAACTTCTCTTCACCATGAAGCTGACGAATAACGGGCAAAGTACTGCGTTTAATCCGTTCGCGACAATCCAGCTTCCCACAGGCGTTCATATCAGCTGGGCAGATCCTAGGGCTACAGTAAGCGGATCTACTTATAGCCTGACTTGGGAAAGTATGCCGATTCAGCCAGGCAGTAACGGTGAATTACAATTTAAGGTACAAGCGGATAACGCTACCGTGGTTAGCTCAGTATATAGCGTTCAATATACCTTGAACGAATACTACTCTCTCCCTTCGAAGGGTGGGAAGAAGTATGATGAGCTGGGTTCGAACTTAATCAACGCTGTCGTACTAGGGCAGCACACGTTGAATACAGCTCCGGATCAAAGTGTGAAAGCCGGACAAACGGCAATGTTCCCGCACATAGTTACGAATACGGGAGCCGGTGTAGATGTCTTCGCCGCGTTCGCCATGGACAGAGCCAGTGCTTGCACCGGGAGATCCATTGAAACTTTCAGGTGTTAGCTCCAACGATGTGCAAAGAGTAGA
The DNA here is from genome assembly GCF_056398785.1 of Paenibacillus sp. 01T422. NCBI lineage: Bacteria > Bacillati > Bacillota > Bacilli > Caryophanales > Paenibacillaceae > Paenibacillus > Paenibacillus sp. 01T422. The sequence continues at coordinate 20,330 of NZ_JBFTQB010000008.1, forward strand.
AGCCATCTATTTCTATGGCTCACATTCTGAAGTCATCCAATTCGTGCTGACAAATTCGGATACATTCATCGCAGATGGTCACAAGGAATGGAAAAACGTGCTGACACGGTTGCCGGACGATATTCTAGGTGATCTGACTTCGGAGTCGTTCAAGCTAACCTTCAGAGGTTTTGATGCAGCAACCGGCGGCCATGACATCCAGACAGATGCACCTAATGGTGCATTAGGCGGTAATAATGGCTTTGCGGTGAAGAATGCAATTGAAATTCTTGGTACCATTACAGATGCAGGCGACCACCAGCCAATCGCTGGCGCTATTATTACCTTATATAATGAAGATGCTAATCATCAAGAAATCGCGAAGACAACAACAAATGCAAGCGGTGGCTACAATTTCGGACAACGTCCGGCAGCACGTTACAGTATCATGGTACAAGCTGAGAATTACGCAGAGGCAAGCAAAACGTTCTATGCTATACCGAGCACAGTTGGAAGCAACCAAGTTATTGTTGATGCTGAGCTCAGCCAATATCGCATAGTCTTAACAGCTGATCCTAGCAGTATTGTCGGCGATGGGGAGTCCACTACTATTTTAACGGCAGTTGTATTGGATCAAACGGGTCAACCACTTTCGAATGTTCAAGTTAACTTCAGTGCTCCGTTAGGCACTTTCGTGGGTGGCTCATCGGCTACTACGAATGAAAAGGGCGAAGCAAAAGTAACGTTCAAGTCTGCTATCATTGAGGGCATCATCTCCGAGCGGTTCCCGATTCAGGCCATTGCTGACGATAGTCCACGCGATCTGCATGCTAAGGCGCAAATTATCATGACCTTTGAGCCGGCAAGTATTGTAGGGATTGTTACCGAGATGATCGACGGTGTTGTAACACCGGTTAATGGAGCACATGTTGTCATTACGGCAGATTTTGATGGGAATCCTGGTATCGACTTTACCGGCGAAGCTTATACGGTTACGAAAGATACGTACCAAGGATATTACAAAATCGCGATCCCTCGCGGTGGCGTTGATTATCAAATGCAAATTACGAAGCCTGTCCAAATAGGCGGACACACCCAGTTTATCACCTACACACAAACGATAACGGCAGGTGCGATTTCCGGAACAGGACATGAAGAATTTATGCCTTCCAAAGGGGCCAGCGGTCTTATTGCAGTAGGTAACGACAACCAGAGTGTCGGTGTGTTTCCTGCGGATATGACGAGCAAGATGAGGGTTCGATTGCTGGACAGCTCGAATCATGAAATTTCGAACACTCCGCTTCAAGCGAACGGAACGTTCAGTGTGAACGGAATGACGCAAGGCGAATACAAGATGGAAATTAGCTACGAAGTAGAGCCAGGCGTATTCATTGTTCTGAATGAGAACGCGCAAGGGGAGCTGTCGAAGCTGAAAATTAGCAGTGATGGCGAACTGAACATTGCGCTTGAGCTAATTGACCCTTAYGGCAAAGTTACGGATGCCTTCACTGGGGCTATAATCGAGGGTGCGCATGTTGAGCTGTACTATGCAGATACGCCTAGAAACGCAACTGCTGGAAAAATTAAGCACACCATGGTACCACTTCCTATTCTCGTAGGCTTTGCACCAAACGATAATAAGAACCCGCAGAATACAGACGCTGCCGGAGATTACGCATAAAGCCAATTATGGGGAAGAACAAGATATCACGTTTACTGTTGAATACAGCAACAAAACAGGTACATTAGCGCAGGGAGTTAACGTTACCGCACAAATTCCGACATATACGACGGTCGCGGACGCAGCTGGCGGATCAGTGAACGGAAACACGATCACGTGGACGATCGGTGATTTGGCAGCGAATGGGAAAGGGTCGTTGACCTACAAAGTGAAAGTGTTATCCAACGCTCTTCCCAAAGCAGAACAAAACGTGACGAACGAAGCATCGATTTCAAGCAAGACAACACTCGTAAACCTGGAAGACGATAAGTCCACTCTTCAAGTGATGTTGTTCTCGAACCGTTATGAGGATGGCAAGCACACGAGATATATCATGGGATATCCTGATCTGGAGTTTAAGCCGCTGCGCAATATTACGCGCGCTGAAGTGGCGGCGATTTTTGCAAGAATCATGAATTTGCAAAGTACAGTGAAAGGGGAAGTACTCTACCCGGATGTGCCAATCGCTTATTGGGGCAGCGAGTACATTGAGGCTGCTACGAGAGCCGGTTTATTTGGCGGGTACGAGGATCGTTCCTTCCGCCCGGATACAGCGATTACGCGTGCCGAGCTATCGGCTGTCATAGCCCGTTACCTGAACCTGAAAGCAGACGCTTCAAACAATCTTCATTTCAATGACATTTCTACGCACTGGGCGAAGAATGACATCGAGGAGATTTACCGTTATCACATCATTAACGGATATCCAGACGGCTCCTTCCAACCAGGGCAAGCTATGATTCGTGCAGAAGCCGTGACGATGATTAATCGTCTCCTGCACCGGGGTCCACTGAAGAATGCCAGTCAGTCTTTCCCTGACGTCTCACCGTCTTATTGGGGCTTCGAGCAAGTAGAGGAAAGCGCCAATACGCATGAATACAAACGTAATGAAGACGGTTCAGAAACTTTAACCAAGCTGATACCTGAGCCACTTTGGTAATGAAAATAGAAGCAGGAGCCCCTCCGGGGTATCCTGCTTCTTTTCTTTACTATTCCAGGTGATTAGAGCCTCTTAAATATGGAAAAACTAGGAGAAGAACTGCTAGAGAGCAAATTTTCCTGAGCCAGGGAGGCAAATGTCATGATGAAACAAATTTTGTTAATTACGGATGGATGTTCGAACGTTGGTGTGAGTCCAGTCATAGCGGCCGCACAAGCGCATACAGAAGGTGTAACTGTTAATGTCATAGGTGTAGTCGATCAAGGGGAGTTAGGCATGTTAGGCACCGAGGAAATTCGCGAGATAGCCGCAGCAGGCGGGGGGATGAGCCGGATTGTCAATTCGGTGCAGTTGTCGCAAACGGTCCAGATGATGACGCGTAAAACCGTAACGACCACGATTCAGCATGCGGTAGGTAAAGAATTGCAAAGCATTCTGGGGGTTAATCAATTAGAGCAGCTTCCGCCAGAGAAGCGGGCAGAGGTCGTCCAGGTGATCGATTCAATGAGTGAAACTACTTCCCTACGCGTAGCGCTTTTAATAGATGCTAGTGCTAGTATGAAGCCTAAACTTGCAGCTGTGCGGGAAGCTATTCATGATCTTCTGCTAAGCCTTAGAGCCCGCAGCGGCAAAAGTGAATTAGCCGTGTTCCACTTTCCGTCAACCAAAACGAGAGACCAAGAGCTGGAGATGGATCTCAGCTGGACGAATCAGCTTGCAAATTTAGACAAGATGTTCTATAAAATAAACATGAAGGGTACGACTCCGACAGGTCCGGCGCTCCTGCAAACGCTGCAGTTCGTGACGGAGAAGCCTGTCGCACCAACAACCGAGGATGGGATGCTGAGTGACTACGTGGTATGAGGAAGCTTTCCGTCCAGGGACAGAAATCCAAGGCAAATGGAACGGCCACAGTTATGTGGTCGAGCGTTTATTAGGTGCTGGCTCTAACGGTGTTGTGGTTCTCGTACGAAGAGGAACGGCCAGATTTGCTTTAAAAGCAGGACACGAAACGGTTGACCACCAATCGGAGATAAATTCGCTTCTGGCCATATCCCTCACAGATACTTCTTTTAAGAATTTCTTAATCGATGCGGATGATATGAAGGTTCGCGGGAAAGATATATCTTTCTATGTCATGCGGTATATTGATGGAATGACGATCTCTCATTTTATACATAAGCGCGGGCAGGATTGGATTTATGTCATTGGCTCAAACTTGCTTCGAAAGCTGACGGAGATCCATAAGAGCGGTTATGTGTTTGGAGATTTGAAGATTGAGAATATGATCGTATCCAAGTATGGCGATGTGGATCTCATTGATTTTGGCGGGGTGACACCGAAGGGCAGAGCGATTAAGCAACTAACAGAAGTGTACGACCGCGGCTATTGGAATATGGGGGAGCGGGTTGCGGAAGAGAGTTATGATTTATTTTCATTTGCCATTTTACTTTTAAAATCGCTCGATCACCGCAAACGCTTCTCAGCTATGAACAAAATGCTCCCTCAGAACAGAGATATGGATCAACTTGCGGCCATTATGCGAGAGAATTCAGTAGCAGCCCAGCTTGCACCATTTCTTCAAAAAGCCTTGAAAGGCGAATTTGCCACGTCGCAGGAAGCTTTTAACTATTGGAAGAGGCTCATCTCGGGTAAAAAGCTTACACAGCCCGCTCTGAAGATGCCATGGCTGAAAATATGCTTCGCCGCCTCCATTTTTATTTTTGCAGCTACTGTTTACATGTATTGGTTGAACTAATTACTAGGGGAACAGGCAAGTCGGAAAGGAAGACAGAATGGAAATCGATCTTGTCGCCAAAGTGCGGCAGCGCGTTACAGAGGAGAAGTTGGCGGATTCGGGAGATGTCGTCGTCGTTGCGGTTTCGGGAGGACCTGATTCCGTGGCGCTGCTTCATGTCTTTTTTGCGCTAGCGGCCAGTTTCAACTGGAAGTTAGTTGTAGCTCATGTGAATCACCAGTTCCGGGGTGCGGAATCGGATGCGGAAGCCGCTTTCGTAATGGAGCTTGCGAAGGAGCTGAGTCTCCCTTATGAAATTGGTGTTATCGATGTGCCGGCTTATATTGAGGAAACCGTGTTGAATGGACAAGCAGCGGCGCGTGAGAAGCGGTATGAATTCCTTCATCAAGTTGCTGAAGATTATGGCGCTCAGCGAATTGCATTCGCCCATCATGCCGATGATCAAGCGGAAACGGTCGTGATGAGAATCCTCCGCGGAACAGGCCCATCCGGGCTTGTCGGCATGCCGGAACGCAGGCGAGAAAAAAAAGTGGAACTGATTCGTCCTTTCCTACGTATATACAAATCAGATATTGTGAATTATTGCGATCAGCACAAAATTACTTATTGTAAAGACAGCAGCAATGAGCTGCGGAAGTACTTTCGCAATCAGATTCGGCTGGATGTCATGCCGATGCTGAAGCAGTACAATGAACATCTTCCGGAGTCGCTGAATCGATTGACGGATATGATGCGCGCTGAGGATGATTATTTGGCTGAGGAGACCGAGCAGGTTTTACGCCGGATAGTGACTTTTCAGGAAGCGGCTTGCCGGCTACAGAGAAGTGATTTTGGCGGACTTCACGTTGCTTTACAAAGACGTTTGATTAAATTAATATTAAACTGTCTTTGTTTGGGAATGGACCRGCTGGAATTTAACCGGATTGAAAGTATTCGCGAGCTGATCTTACAGGATCAGGTTTCTAATCAAGTACTGCAGGTAGATGATGCCCTTTATATTGTGAGAGAATATGAAGCCATACAATTTCAGACATCTGCTCCCTCGCCGAAGCCTTATGCTTATGCGATCGAGTCCGATACTGATGTGCTACACTTGCCGGAAATAGAAGCCAAGCTGCTTTGCTCATGGATGCCAGTCAGTTCGCTAGAGACAGCTGCTTTGCTCTCATCCGCAACGGACGTATTTTTGGATCTGGATCAACTTCAGCTGCCGCTTGTTCTTCGAAGCCGCAGGTCGGGAGATCGATTGGAACCGTATGGTTTAAACGGGTCCAAAAAGGTAAAAGATATGTTCATTGATGCCAAAATGCCGCTAAGTCGGCGTGAGGTCATCCCGTTACTTGTCGATGCTTCCGGACAAATCCTTTGGATTGCCGGCTTTCGTAGGTCTAAGCACGCTCTTGTCGGTCCCGACACAGAACGTGTGCTTCATCTGAAGCTCGTGCTGAAGTAACATGCGTAAATTTCGTTCTTCTAGAATGTAAATTTATAAGGATTCATAATATAAACTAGGGGGTTCATCCTTGTACAGCGACATTCAAGACGTTCTTTACAGTGAAGAACAGATTCAAGGGAAGATTAAAGAATTAGGAGATCAACTCTCCAAAGATTACGAAGGCAAGAATCCATTGGTCATTTGCGTACTTAAGGGAGCTTTCATTTTCATGGCTGACCTTGTGAAGCAAATTAAAGTGCCATTGGAACTCGACTTCATGGCCGTTTCGAGCTATGGTCAATCCACGAAGTCATCCGGTGTCGTTAAGATTATCAAAGATCTTGATGTTCCCGTAGAAGGACGGCACATTCTTATCGTGGAGGACATTATCGATAGCGGTTTAACGCTGAGTTATCTGATAGATGTGTTAGAGCGACGCAATGCGAAGACGATCTCGGTCGTTGCGCTGTTTAATAAACCGGCACGCAGAACCGTTGAACTCGAACCTGATTACGCAGGTTATGTGCTTCCAGATGAGTTCGTTGTCGGATATGGTCTGGATTATGCAGAGAAATACCGTAACCTTCCATTTATCGGCATATTGAAACCAGAGATTTACTCAACTTAATGTCATATCTCCGGGCTTCTTCAATGCGGTTATGTTGTAGTGCTTTACCGGGATATGGTAAAATAATAAAAGTGTGCCGTTCGAGAGGAGGCTTGGGATGAATCGAATTATCCGGAATACCGGTTTTTATTTACTTATATTTTTGGTAACAGTAGGTATCGTCCATTTCATCAGTACCCAAAACGAACAAAAGGAATTAATTACTTACGATAAATTCCGCCAAGCGGTGGTTAACAAAAATGTGGAATCCGTAACGTTGAAGTTCGATGGATACACGTATTTGATTAAAGGTAAGTATATTAACCCGCCAAGCGGAGCGGATAAGAAGAGTTTCGAAACCCATGCTCCGTATGAGCCTTTGGTCGTCCAATTGATCGAAGCAAATGGTGTTCCATCAGAAACGTATGAGACAATGGAGCGGGATAGCGTCTGGATTAGCTTCCTAACCTCTATCATCCCATTCGTTATTATCTTCATCTTGTTTTTCTTCTTGCTGAACCAAGCTCAGGGTGGCGGCGGCAAAGTCATGAACTTTGGCAAAAGCCGTGCTCGCTTATACAACGAGGAGAAGAAACGTGTCACATTTGAAGACGTGGCCGGTGCTGATGAAGAGAAACAAGAATTAATCGAAGTTGTTGAATTCCTCAAAGATCCAAGGAAATTCGCAGCGGTTGGGGCTAGAATCCCTAAAGGGGTCCTGCTCAATGGTCCTCCGGGAACAGGTAAAACATTGCTTGCACGGGCAGTTGCCGGTGAAGCAGGCGTTCCGTTCTTCAGTATTTCCGGTTCTGACTTCGTAGAGATGTTCGTCGGTGTCGGCGCATCCCGTGTTCGTGACTTGTTCGAGAACGCGAAAAAGAACTCGCCTTGTATCATTTTCATTGATGAGATCGATGCGGTCGGTCGTCAACGTGGCGCTGGTTTAGGCGGCGGACATGACGAGCGTGAGCAAACCCTCAATCAGTTGCTAGTTGAGATGGACGGGTTTGGCGCTAACGAAGGTATCATTATCGTGGCTGCAACGAACCGCCCTGATATTCTTGACCCAGCCTTATTGCGTCCAGGTCGTTTCGACCGTCAAATCACGGTTGACCGTCCGGATATCAAAGGCCGCGAAGCTGTACTGAAAGTACATGCGCGCAATAAACCGCTTGCCAAAGATGTGAAGCTGGACGCTTTGTCCCGTTACACGACTGGATTTACAGGCGCTGATCTAGAGAATCTATTGAATGAAGCAGCTCTAATTGCTGCTCGTCGTAACCGTAAAGATATTTCCATGGCTGAGGTCGAGGAAGCTTTTGACCGTATCATTGTAGGTACGCAAAAGAAAAGCCGGATCATCAGCGATGTTGAGAAGCGTATTGTTGCTTATCATGAAGCCGGTCACGCAATCATTGGTTATCATGCGGAGAATGCAGATATGGTGCACAAAGTAACGATCGTTCCGCGCGGACGCGCTGGCGGTTACGTGATGATGTTGCCCAAAGAAGGCGAAGACCGCATGATGCAGACGAAGAACGAGCTGTTGGATAAAGTAACTGGACTCCTTGGTGGTCGTGTTTCCGAAGAACTATTTATCGGTGAGATTGGCACAGGGGCATACAGTGACTTCCAAAAGGCTACAGGTATCGTTCGCCGCATGATTATGGAATACGGTATGAGCGATAAGCTTGGACCGATGCAGTTCGGAAGCTCTCAAGGTCAAGTGTTCTTGGGCCGCGACATCGGCCATGAACAGAACTATAGCGATGCAATCGCTTATGAGATTGACCAAGAGATGCAAAGCTTTATTCGCACTTGTTATGACCGCGCACGCGCCATTCTTACTGAGCATGCCGATCAGATACATCTCGTAGCCAAAACGCTGCTTGATAAAGAAACGCTTGATAAGGATGAAATTATTGAGCTTCTGGAAAAAGGCAAGCTGAATGCTGGTGGGGTTGACGAGGACGTTAAAGTGAACATCCAACCACAAAGCAAAGAGAATGAAAGCAACAAGTTAGAGTTCGAAAAAGATAAAGATCCAAACTCGGGTCAATCCGAAGAGTAACAAGCAATGGCAACTCGTAAATCCGGTGTACACATCACGTGTACCCGGATTTTCTGCTTATTTCGGCTTTTTTACGCATTGACAGGGGATGCTGGAATGTGTAAATTAGTTGTAAATCTCTAATTTTAACGAGCTTAGATCATACTACTTTTGGATAGTTAAGAAGTACACTTTACATCCCAGACAGGGGAGGAAGCATCCATGGAAGCTTTAGCACTAGAGCGCAAAGCGGAGCAGAACCGAGAATTGAAAGAGCGGTTGCTTCAATTGAAGAAAGAACGGAATGCTATTATTCTTGCTCATTATTATCAGCGTGACGAGGTTCAAGAAGTTGCCGATTTCCGGGGGGATTCCTTTTTGCTAGCGCAAAAGGCGGCACAAACCGATGCAGATGTTATTGTTTTCTGCGGCGTCCATTTCATGGGAGAAAGCGCTAAAATTTTGGCGCCAAACAAAACCGTGATCATTCCGGATGAACGTGCAGGTTGTCCAATGGCGGACATGGTCAATGTTGAGGGTCTTCGTGCCTTGAAGCGCCAACATCCTAAAGCTAAGGTCGTTGCCTACATCAACACGTCAGCCGATGTCAAATCAGAAACAGATATTTGTTGTACTTCCGCAAATGCCATAAATGTTATTAATTCCGTCGATTCGGATGAGATCATCTGGGTACCGGATAAAAATTTGGGCGACTATGTATCAAAATTCACAAGCAAGAAAGTGATCATCTGGGAAGGCTACTGCAACACGCATGATATGCTGACTGTCAAAGATGTAGAGGAAATGAAAGCGCAGTATCCGAATGCGCAATTTGTTGTGCATCCGGAGTGCCGGCCAGAAGTTGTGAAATTAGGCGATTTCGTGGGAAGCACGACAGCGATTATTAAATATTGCAAAGAGTCAGACTGCCAAGAGTTTATTGTTGGGACGGAAGACGGGACAGGTTACCAACTGCGCTTGGACAGCCCGGACAAACAATTCCATTTTGCAACCAAATATCTGGTCTGCCCGAATATGAAAGTAAACAATTTAAAGAAAATTGTGAAATGTCTAGAGACCATGCAGCCAGAGATTTATGTGCCGGAAGATGTAGCCGATAAAGCAAGATTGTCCTTAGAGCGCATGTTACAAGTAAAGTAGCATGCGCTACTCTCTTGTTTAATTGAAAGAACGCATCAAATCATTTTGGTTAGTTTACCCTCGTGAAGAAACAGAATCTCACTTGATTCCAGATTCTGTTTCTTTGTGAGAATTAATGGTGAAGAACGGGTGAGCGGCATGATTCCTAGATACCTCGTAGATGTAGACTTAAATTCCATTCCTCATGTACATACAGATGTGATTGTGATTGGCGCAGGTATTGCAGGATTGTTTACGGCTCTGCGTGCTAGTGAAAATAAGAAAGTTCTGATGATTACGAAGAAATCTCTCCTCGATAGCAATACGCGTTATGCACAAGGCGGGATTGCAGCTGTTATTTCCGATGAGGATTCACCTGAATATCATATGCAGGATACTTTGATCGCCGGCGCTGGTCTCTGCTCACCAGAGGCTGTTGACGTTCTTGTTCACGAAGGACCTAATGGCGTACAGGACTTGATTCAAATGGGAACTCAATTCGATCTAGAGAATGGAGAGTTCGCTTTGACGAAGGAAGGGGCTCACAGCCAACGACGCATCTTGCATGCGCATGGTGATGCTACCGGCGCCGAAATTGTACGAGCCCTATCGGAGCGCACGAAGCAAGATCCGAACATCGAGATCTGGGACGATCACTTCGTGATCGACCTGATCACGCAAGATGGCGAGTGCTACGGCGCACTCGTGCAGAAGCCGGGCGGCCAGCGTGTGTTTGTCCGCGGCAACGCCACGATCCTCTGTTCTGGTGGTGCGGGGCAGCTGTTCCGCTACACCACCAATCCCGATATCGCGACGGCTGACGGCATCGCGATTGCTTACCGCGCCGGTGCGCAAATTCAGGATGTGGAATTTGTTCAATTCCACCCAACGGCGCTGTGCTATCCTGGCGCTCCGCGCTTCCTTATCTCCGAAGCGGTGCGCGGCGAGGGGGCTTACCTTCGCAACATCAAGGGTGAGCGCTTTATGGAGAAATATCATCCCCAGCTTGAGTTAGCGCCAAGGGATGTTGTAGCTCGCGCTATCATCGATGAGATGGAGAATTGCAAGTCCACTTTTGTATACATAGATATTACACACGAATCTGAGGAGCTCATTAAACATCGGTTTCCAACCATTTATGAGTATTGCCTGAATTATGGTTTAGATATGAGTACGGACTGGATCCCAGTTGCTCCTGCCGCTCACTATATGATGGGTGGCGTGAAGACTGACTTGCACGGAGAAACACATGTCCGTCGACTTTTCGCATGCGGTGAGGTGTCTTCTACAGGTGTTCACGGCGCTAACCGCTTAGCGAGCAACTCGTTATCGGAGGCTATCGTATTCGGCAGAAGAATCATAGAACGTATTCAAGAGCTGCCCGCTCTCGAAGGCGACATTCAAATTCGTGCAGAGTCAGAAGCCCCAAGAACGGAGATTTCGAATCAGGCAGTTGTTGAGAAGAAGCTGAAGCTGCAGAAAGTCATGCTGCGCTACGCTGGGCTGAAGCGTTCAGCCAAAGGTCTGCAAAAAGGCCATGACGAGCTGTCCAGACAGCTTTCCGTCTATGGTTCCTTGATGACGAAACGTGAAGATTATGAGTTTGCTAATTTATTGAGTTGTGCCCTGCTTACGACAACGGCGGCTTTGGCACGTGAGGAAAGCCGCGGCGGCCATTACCGGGAGGATTTCCCTGAACGGGATGATCAGACTTGGAAGAAGCATATTGTTTTTAAGCGCGGGGAAGATAGCATAGAGGAGTGGATTTAATATGCTGGATTTAAATATGGAACTTATTCGTAAACAGATTCGGCTTTGGTTAGAAGAAGATATTGGCACCGGTGATGTCACGACTCTGACAACGATCCCTTTGGACCATGCGTCCAAAGGGATTATCCACGTCAAAGAAGATGGAATCATCTGCGGCCTGCCAATCGCGCGAGAGGTTTTTGCTGTCGTCGATTCATCTCTTCATTTTGAAACAAAAGTAGTAGAAGGATCGTCTGTTACTAAAGGGACGATTATAGCTGAAGTGGAAGGAAACACGCGGAGCATTCTGCTTGGCGAGCGTTTGAGCCTTAACCTCATGCAAAGGTTGTCCGGTATTGCGACCAGAACGCGGGAGTTTGTTAATGCCCTGGAAGGTTTGCCGACTAGACTTGTGGACACAAGGAAGACGACACCGGGTCACAGACTTCTTGAGAAATATGCCGTTCGCGTAGGCGGTGGTCATAATCACCGTTTCGGTCTGTATGATGCTGTAATGATTAAAGATAATCACATCAAGGGCTCTGGAGGCATCACACAGGCTGTGCAAGCGGCCAGACAGCAGATCCCCCACACCATGAAAATTGAGGTAGAGGTCGAAGATTTTGACCAACTGCATGAAGCACTATCGGTCCGAGCTGACATCATCATGCTGGATAATATGGAACCGGCGAAAATGAAGGAAGCAGTTTCCATAATTAAAAGCAAGGCTCCGCATATTGTAGTAGAGGGCTCAGGATCTGTAACGGCTCAGACCATTAAAGCTATGGCTGAATCGGGCGTAGATGTGATCTCGGTTGGACGGTTAACCTACTCGGTTGCAGCGCTGGATATTTCACTTGACCTTAATGAGCGGAAGGGGACAGCGTTATGATTCTCGTAATCGATGTGGGGAACACCAATATTGTGCTGGGCCTTTACAAAGAGCGTACGCTCCTACATCACTGGCGAGTGAGCACGAATCGTTCGGCTACTATTGATGAGTATGGCATGCAGTTGCATAGCCTGTTTCAACACTCAGGGATTAAATTCAGCGAAGTTGATGGTGTAATCGTCTCTTCGGTTGTTCCTCCACTCGTTAGTGTGATGGAAAACCTGTGTAAGCATTATTTAAAAAGGACGCCATTTACCGTAGGTCCCGGCATTAAGACGGGATTGAATGTGCGGGTAGATAATCCCAAAGAGGTTGGGGCGGATCGCATTGTAAATGCTGTTGCGGCTCTTGAACTTTATGGAGCACCTTGTATCATTGTTGATTTCGGAACTGCTACAACCTATGACTATATCGATCCAGCGCAACAGCTCGTCGGATGTGCGATTGCGCCGGGAATCGGTATTTCTACAGAAGCGTTATATCAAAAGGCGGCGAAACTTCCGCGCATTGAACTTGTGAAGCCCAAAAGCGTAGTGGGTAAAAATACAGTAGCCGCTATGCAGGCTGGGATTATTTACGGTTACGTCGGTCAGGTTGATGGGATTGTAGAACGTGTAAAACAGGAGTTTAATGTAAATCCTACCGTCATAGCAACGGGTGGGCTTGCAGAGTTGATCTCCAGTGAGTCCCGAACGATTCAAATCGTGAATCCTCTGCTGACATTGCAAGGTTTACAAATGATTTATGAGAGAAATGCATAAGCTGTTTAAGGAAAGGAAGTAACATGGGCGATTACTTAATTCGAGGAACGGCCCTCCAGGGGAGAGTTCGTGCTTTTGCGGTACAAACCACCGACCTCACAGATGAACTTAGCCGAAGACACCAAACGACCCCTACAGCCACAGCCGCTTTAGGAAGAACGGCAGCTGCTGGTCTATTGCTGGGTGCCATGCTCAAAGGTGAGGAGCATCTCATTATCCAAGTCAAAGGAGACGGTCCAATCGGGCAGATAGTGGTCGATGCCAACGCCAAGGGCGAGGTGCGCGGTTATGTGGATAATCCGCTAGTTGACCCTCCGCTTAAAGCGAATGGCAAGCTGGATGTTGCCGCTGCTGTGGGAACGGACGGCTTTTTGTACATAACCAAAGATTTAGGTCTCAAAGAGCCTTACAAAGGCAGTACGCCATTAGTTACCGGAGAACTAGCTGAAGATTTCACCTACTATTTCGCGAAATCGGAACAGACGCCATCAGCTGTAGCCCTTGGAGTTTTGGTAAATACCGATCACTCCATCCTGGCGGCAGGCGGATTCGTGATTCAATTGCTTCCTGGATTAAGCGACCAAGAAATTGGCGAAATTGAGGAAATGCTCTCGCGTATCCCTTCCTTTACGAGCATGCTCGGCAGTGGATTAGATCTGGAAGGAATTTTACAGACCGTATTACCTTCTTTTAAAACACTTGATCAGATGGACGTCATGTTCCGCTGCAAATGCAGCAGGGAAAGGATTGAATCCACGCTCATTTCCCTAGGGAAAGCAGAGCTTCAAGAAATTCTCGATGACGAAGGCTTCGCCGAGGTCGTGTGTCACTTCTGTAACGAGGCATATCGTTTCGATGAAGAAGAGTTGCAACGGATGATTGATCTGTAGATCAGCAGCATTATGGAAATGAAGAGGGAGTCAGGATGCAGAACGTAAAGCGATTGTGGGGAGTCATCATTTTGATGGCTGTATGTAATCTCGTGCTCGCATCCTTGCTGATCACCCATACTATGAACCAATCAGAATCGAGTCACCCAGCGGATCCTGAGCAGCAAGGCGAGCAGAACAATGAGCAGGTCGTAGCCAAAATTGGAAGTCGAGAAATTACAAGACAAGAGCTTCAAACAGCGCTGGAACGTCATTATGGTGCAGAATTGTTAGGTCAACTGTTGGATCGTGAAGTGATACGTCTGGAAGGAAACGAGACGGGGACTGCTATTGCGGAAGCGGAGATTGCACGTGAGTTGAAACGGATGCAGCAAGGTTATGAGAGTGAAGAACAATTCTATGCCTCTATGCAAAATCAGTTGGGGCTATCCCAGCAAGAAATCAAAGAGGATGTCACGAATAAACTGCTTTTGGAGAAGCTCGCAACCAGTCACATTCAAATAACGGATGCTCAAGTGGAATCTTATGTCCAAGCGCACCCTGATGAGTTTAAGCAGGAAACCGAGTACAATATCCAACAGATTATTGTTTCTACCAAGGACCAGGCGAACAAGGTTATAACCGCGCTGGCGAAAGGTGAAAGCTTCGAAATTCTGGCCAGAGATCGCTCTCTGGACGATGCAACCAATAACACCGGAGGGGACCTCGGCTGGATTGAAGGAGATGACCCTTTTGTGGCAGCACCGGTTCTGGAGGCAGCGAAGTTGCTGAAGGCTGGGCAAGTGAGCAAGCCGGTAGCCTTAACGCAAGGATTTGCCGTAGTGAAGTTGAAAAACAAGCGTGAGAAAGAAAATCCGGATCAAGCGTTTATTCGCGAAAATGTGCGTAGAGAGCTGGCACTACAAGAAGCGCCGCCGCTGAAGGATTATATTTCGCAGCTTCGAACGAAGTGGAAAGTAGCGATTATCGATCCGGAGTTTAAGTAGCACCTAGTGAAAAAAATGTGGTTGACAACTAGTTGGTGCATTGATAAGATTAAATGTATAATACCGACTAATTAACTCGGAAATCATCTATTACTCAATCTGGAGGGGAACTAGCAATGGCAAGATTAGTACAAAGCATTACGGATTTGATTGGAGATACACCGCTTGTTCGTTTGAACCGTGTCGTTCCGGAAGGAAGCGCAGAGGTTTATGTTAAATTGGAGTATCAGAACCCTGGTGCTAGCGTAAAAGACCGTATTGCCATCTCCATGATCGAAGTAGCTGAGCAAGAAGGCAAAATTAAGCCTGGTGATACAATTGTTGAGCCAACTAGCGGTAACACAGGAATCGGAATTGCACTAGTTGCAGCTGCTAAAGGATATAAAGCGATTCTGGTTATGCCAGAAACGATGTCTCTAGAAAGACGTAACCTGCTTCGTGCTTACGGTGCGCAACTCGTTCTTACACCGGGAGCAGAAGGAATGAAGGGTGCAATCAAACGTGCGGAAGAACTGAAAGCGGAGAACCCTTCCTACTTCATCCCGCAACAATTCGAGAACCCAGCTAACGTGAAAGTTCACCGTGAAACTACAGGTCCAGAAATCGTGGAAGCAATCAAAGGCCACGATGGTAAATTGGATGCTTTCATTTCCGGTATCGGTACAGGCGGAACGATTTCAGGCGCTGGCGGCGTATTGAAAGAAAGCTTCCCAGACATCAAAATTTATGCTGTAGAGCCTGCGGCTTCACCGGTTCTTTCCGGCGGTAAGCCAGGTCCTCACAAAATTCAAGGTATCGGTGCAGGTTTTGTTCCTGGTATTTTGAACACAAACATTTACGATGAAATCATTGCGGTGGAGAATGATGATGCTTTCGAAACTTCCCGTCGTGTAGCCAAAGAAGAAGGTATTCTTGGTGGTATTTCCTCAGGCGCAGCGATTTTTGCAGCTTTGAAAGTGGCAAAAGAACTTGGAGCTGGCAAACGTGTTGTTGCTATCGTGCCAAGTAACGGCGAACGTTACCTGTCTACGCCGCTTTACCAATTCGAAGAGCAATAATAGTTGACTTCCGACCCAACAAGCCTCAGCTCCCGCAGCTGGGGCTTTTTTTCTGTGTTAGGTTGGAGTATACTAATGGACAACTAATCCTCGGATATTATTGGAAGGAGGGGCAATCATGATAGTAACAACCCTAGAGCAGTGGCGCAGTTGGTCCTCCGTATATACCATGCTGCCGTACGTCGTTAAGCTTGAACTGGAGCAAGATCGCATCGCCTCTTGGGAATCAGCTTGGAAGGAAGCGGCGCCAGATTCCTTTGTGCTGGAGAGCGGCAAGGGGGGACGATACACATTCCTCGGGCTACAACCATTTTCGACTATACACGGAAAAGGGTTGAAGGCCGAAATTACTTTGTCCGGCAATGTAACACGTAGGGAAGGCGAACCGCTTTCGATCGTGAAACAATGGATGTCCTCCTATCATAGCCCCAAAGTAGAAGGAGGCCCGAAATTTTTGGGTGGATGCGTCGGGTATTGGAGTTACGATGTCATTCGTACCATTGAGAAGCTTCCAACCCAAGCAGCAGATGATCTGCCAATTCCAGATTATAGCTTCGCGATGTATGATCAAGTATGGGCTGTGGATCACCTTGAGAAGAGCCTATACCTCACGGTCCACATGCGCCTGCAGCCAGACCTGGCTGCGGATGGCGCGTATCTGCAGCAGCTATACGCGCAGGCGAAAGAACAGGCAGATGCCATGCTCCGCCGCTGGCAGGGCATCTGCGCTAACGGCGCGGCGGGCTCGTCGCACAGCGGCCCGGAAGGAGCATCGATCGCGCGCGAGCAGCTGCACATCGATGTAGAGAGCATCGCAGGCATACAGCCTGCGTTCGGCAAAGCCGACTACATGGCGGCGGTGCAGCGCATCCAAGCCTACATCTCTCAAGGTGACGTGTTCCAAGTCAACTTGTCCGTGAGACAGAGCCGGCGGCTGAACACGACGCCGGAAGAGATCTACGAGGCGCTGCGCATCGTCAATCCCTCGCCTTACATGGGCTTGCTGCGCTTCGCAGGCTTCGCCCTCGTCTCTGGCTCGCCGGAGCTGCTCGTGCAGCTGGAGGACGGCGTCCTGCGGACGCGTCCTATCGCAGGCACGCGCCCGCGCGGCAAGGACGAACAAGATGACCTGCGCCTGGCCGGCGAGCTCATCGACAACGAAAAAGAGCGCGCCGAGCACGTCATGCTGGTCGATCTCGAGCRCAACGACCTTGGCCGCATCTCCAAGTACGGCTCCGTCCGCGTCAAAGATTTTATGGTCATCGAGTATTATTCCCATGTCATGCACATCGTCTCCGAAGTGGTCGGCGAGCTGGCGGAAGGAAAGGATGCGTACGATGTCATTGCGGCCACGTTCCCAGGAGGAACGATCACGGGCGCGCCAAAGATTCGGACGATGGAAATCATCGAAGAATTAGAACCAGTCCGCCGCGGCCCGTACACAGGTTCTATGGGGTGGATTGACTATAATGGGAATATGGAATTTAATATTATTATACGCACGCTGGTGGCGGCGGAAGGTATGGGGCATATTCAAGCGGGAGCGGGAATCGTCATTGATTCTATTCCGGAGCGTGAGTATATCGAATCCTTGAATAAAGCCAAAGCGATGTGGAAAGCAATCGAATATAGCGAGCGGAGCATGAGCCGAGCTTAAGCCTGAGCAGGGCTGACGAAAGGGGAGCTTAGAATGATTTTAGTGATTGATAATTATGATTCGTTTACGTACAACCTCGTCCAATACTTGGGGGAAATCGGGGAAGAAGTCATCGTTCGTCGCAACGACGAAATTGATTTAGCAGGTGTGGAGGCCTTAGCGCCCGACCATATCTTAATATCTCCGGGTCCTTGCACGCCGAATGAAGCCGGTATTAGCCTATCACTGATTGACCATTTCAAGGGTAAAATCCCCATTTTCGGCGTTTGTCTGGGACATCAGTCCATTGGACAAGCTTTTGGCGGCGACGTCATTCGTGCTGAGCGTTTAATGCACGGCAAGACCTCAGAAATCTTTCATGATGGCCAAACGTTATTTGAAGGGTTACCTTCTCCTTTCATTGCAACGCGCTACCATTCCTTAATCGTCAAAGCAGAGACGCTGCCTGATTGCTTGGAAGTCAGTGCCCGTACTGCAGAAGGTGAAATCATGGCGCTGCGTCATAAGGAATACCCAATTGAGGGCGTTCAGTTTCACCCCGAATCCATTATCACGGAGCATGGCCACCAAATGCTGCGCAATTTTCTTCGCCGCACGGCCAAAGCAGGAGCTTAATTTATGAAGATTAGCATCAATGGCAAACTTATGGATGAACAACAAGCCGTGGTCTCGGTTTATGATCACGGTTTTCTTTACGGATTAGGTCTCTTTGAGACCTTCCGTACCTATAACAAGGTCCCTTTTCTTCTCGCTGAACACATGAATCGCCTTGCAGAGGCGTGTAAGGAACTAGATATTAGGTATGAGCCTGATCTTGATTACGTCCAGAAGCTAATCAACGAACTGTTGGCTGCGAACGAGCTTCAGGATGCCTATATTCGTTTTTCAGTATCAGCTGGAGTAGAGGCGCTTGGTCTTCCTTCGGGGGACTACGGGCAGCCTACCGAAATTGTCTATATCAAGGCTCTCCCGCCTAGGGATACGAAGATCTACGAAGAGGGCAAAGCCTTGCAGCTGCTGAAGCTGCCACGAAATACACCGGAGGGCTTGTACCGATTCAAGTCCTTTCACTATATGAACAATATTTTGGCCAAAAGAGAGCTAGCCCAATACCCTTGGGCCACAGGCGCAGAGGGTCTAATGATGAGTGAAGAGGGATATGTGGCCGAAGGCATTGTCAGCAATATCTTTTTCATAAAGGACGGCACTTGCTACACCCCATCACTGGATACAGGCATTTTGGCAGGAATCACTAGAGCGCATGTACTGCGAATTGCCCAGCAAGCACAGATACCTACCCAGGATGGTTTATACCGATGGGAAGATTTAGCGGATGCCGATGAGGTGTTTCTGGTCAATTCTATTCAAGAAATAGTTCCAGTTACTACGCTTTATACACCTAGTGGTCAAGCGATTCAAGTTGGCACAACAGTAGGATCAATAACTCTTGAGCTCAGTCGGAAATATAACGAATATTGATAAATTGATAAAACATACAGGAAGTGAACAGCAGATGAAAGTGTTATCCTGCAAAGGACACGAGCTGCCCATCGGTGATCGAACGATCATCATGGGCATATTGAACGTAACGCCGGATTCCTTTTCGGATGGCGGCTCTTATGTCACTGTGGAAGACGCCATACGTAGAGCTCGACAGATGGTTGAAGATGGCGCAGACATCATTGACATCGGAGGCGAGTCCACCCGTCCGGGATCTGCTGAGGTGACGGAGGAGGAAGAGCTTCGTCGGGTAATCCCCGTCATTGAAGCGCTAAGTCGTGAAATTAACGTTCCTATTTCTATAGATACATATAAAGCAGAAGTCGCCAAGCAAGCTATGGCGGCGGGGGCGCATATCATCAACGATGTGTGGGGCGGGCAGGCCGACGCCCGAATGGCTGGCGTAGCGGCGAGCTACGATTGTCCCTTCATTATTACTCATAACCGATTGAACACGGAATATAAGGATTTTCTATCAGAGGTGCTAGGCGATTTACAGCACTATGTCAGTCAAGCACGAGACGCAGGTGTTCGCGATGAGCGGGTTATTTTGGACCCCGGCATCGGTTTTGCCAAATCCTACGAACAGAACTTGCAACTTATGAACCAGCTGCGTCCACTTGTTGATCTTGGGTATCCAGTTCTCTTGGGCACATCGCGCAAAAGCGTGATCGGCATGACATTGAATCTGCCACCAGCAGAGCGGCTTGAAGGATCACTTTCAACTGTCGTGCTGGGAATTGCACAGGGCTGTGGTATCGTTCGTGTGCATGATGTACAAGCAACCAAGCGCGCCGCCATCATGACGGATGCCATTATTCGCTCATAATGAAGGAGGTCATATAAATGGACAAAATCACACTGTCCCGCATGCAGTTTTTTGGTAATCATGGTGTTTTTCCGGAAGAGAATAAATTGGGCCAACGGTTTTATGTGGATGTAGAGCTGATGCTTCCGCTTCACAAACCCGGTAAGTCGGATCATCTCGATGATACAGTGAATTACGGCGAGGTTTTTTTCAAAGTGAAAGAAATTGTCGAAGGGCGCACTTTCCAATTAATTGAAGCTTTAGCGGAAAACATTGCATCAGAGCTTCTTCATACTTATACTAGTATCAATGAAGTGACGGTTCGCGTCATTAAGCCGCATCCGCCCTTTGCCGTTATTTTTGACGGCGTGACTGTAGAGATCAACCGAAAGCGGGCAACGTCATGACAGCCGAAGAACGAGAACGAAGCATTGCAGCTTATGTCGCATTAGGATCCAATATTAATAATCGCGAACAATATTTGCAGGATGCGATTACAGCGCTGAACCAGGAGCCCGGTATTGTCGTGACTGGCTTGTCCAGTATTTACGAAACCGAGCCGGTCGGTTATGTAGACCAGTCTGCTTTTCTTAATATGGTCGTTCAGATTCAAACGGTTATTCCTGCAGAAGATCTGCTATTCAAATTGCTGGCTATTGAGAATCGACTGGGGAGAAAACGTGACGTGCGCTGGGGTCCGAGAACTATCGATTTGGATTTACTTCTGTACGGCGATGAGCAGCTTACGACCCCCGACTTGATCATTCCGCATCCGCGGATGCATGAGCGGGCTTTTGTATTAGTCCCTCTCTCAGAGGTTCTCTACGAGCGGCAAGATGCTGCTTTTGAATTCATCTCCGCGAATCTGGAGAAACTGGAAGGAAAGGAAGGCGTTGTGTTATGGAAAAAAGCTCAGTAGCTCAGCGCATACGCGCTTTTCGTAAGTTAAAAGGGTATACCCAGAATGAATTAGCTGATCTGCTCGGCGTATCGATCGCCATTTTGGGCGCAATTGAAAGAGGAACACGTAAGCCAGATACGAAAATCATTAATAAGATCTCGCAGGTGCTTGATATAGAGCCAGACGAGTTAGTCGCAGTGGTTGCGAGATAAGAGAGGTGGAATCTTCGGTGCTGAAAATAGGTAATGTCGAAGCTCCCAATAAAGTTGTGCTTGCCCCGATGGCAGGCGTTTGTAATCCTGCATTCCGTCTGATTGCCAAAGAGTTTGGCACAGGGTTGGTATGTGCGGAGATGGTAAGTGATAAAGCTATCGTTCATGGGAATACTCGTTCCATGGAAATGCTGTATGTAGATGATCGGGAGAAACCGCTCAGCCTACAAATATTTGGCGGAGACACAGAGACACTCGTGCAAGCGGCCAAAATCGTTGATCAACATACCAACGCAGACATTATTGATATTAATATGGGCTGTCCGGTACCCAAAATCACGAAATGTGATGCTGGTGCACGCTGGTTGCTTCAACCGGATAAAATTGAACAAATGATTGAGACCGTCGTTAAGGCTGTTAACAAGCCGGTCACCGTGAAAATGCGGATCGGCTGGGATTCTGATCATATCTATGCTGTCGAAAATGCGAAAGCTGTCGAAAGAGGCGGAGGTAGCGCAGTTAGCGTTCACGGTCGTACGCGCGGTTCAATATCTTGCCAATGGAGAGTTGCCTCCGGAGCCAACGCCGGAAGAGAAGATCCGCATCGCAATCCTGCATATGGACCGACTCATTGCACTTAAAGGTGAGCACGTTGCCGTAAAAGAAATGCGTAAACATATGGCATGGTACCTCAAAGGAATGACCGGAGCAGCTCGTGTGAAGGACGTCATTATGGAGACGTTGAAGCGTGATGAAATGGTTCGGACTCTGAATGAATACGTTGAGCACCTTGGTGCACAATCGTCGTCATCCAGCCAAGAAGAATCTCCCGTACTGCATTAAATCATGCAGCTATGGTTGAGATTGACATTTTGAAACGGTTGCAATATAATCAGTCAATATTAATGTGTTCCTGCATATATTGAAAGACAAACGAGTAAGTTCCTAATTTTTATAACCGTGAATTCATACTACTTGAATCAGCTCTATAAAGACCTAACTCCTAGCAGGAAGCATCGATTCAACGATATGAAAATCTTTCACATGACGGGAGATCAGTTGGTAATGGCTGAAAAAGAGGTCATTCTTACACCAGAAGGTTTGAGAAGGCTCGAGGACGAGCTTGAGCATCTTAAATCAGTGAAGCGCCGCGAAGTTGCGGAGAGAATTAAGGTTGCCATCGGTTATGGCGACATCAGTGAGAACTCCGAGTACGAAGATGCGAAGAACGAACAAGCCTTTATTGAAGGTAGAATTATTACTTTAGAAAAAATGCTGCGCAATGCGCGGATTATTAATAACGACGATGTTGATATCAACACGGTAAGTGTAGGATCTATTGTTACACTGAAGGATTTGGAATTCGGTGATTTGGTTGAGTACAATATCGTAGGTAGTGCGGAGTCTGATCCGCTACAGAATAAGATTTCCAATGAAAGCCCGGTGGGCAAAGCAATTCTAGGCAAGCAAAAGGGCGCAACCGTTGATGTTAACGTTCCAGCTGGCGTCATTCAGTATCAAATTGTTGATATTAAAAAGTAGCGTGCAGCCGCAGCCCCGTTGCAGTTTACCTTTGCTTAGCATAGGCAAATTGTCTGGAAAGCTTCCTTACGGAAGCTTTTTTCCGGTTTTAGCACCCTTTACTAAAATATGTAGGAGATGAAAACATGAGCCAGGAAGTGGAATTGAACGAATTGCTCGTCATTCGCCGTAACAAATTGGACGAGCTTCGCGGTCTGGGTGTAGATCCTTTCGGCAGCAAATACGTTAGAACGCATACAACGCTTGAAATCTTGACAGCTTACCAGGATAAAACGAAGGAAGAGCTGGACGAAGAGCATCATGAAGTTAGTATTGCAGGACGTATTATGCAGAAAAGAGGCATGGGTAAAGCGAGTTTCGCTCATATCCAGGATATTACTGGGAAAATTCAAATCTACGTACGAGAAGATGCGTTGGATGCGAACAAGTACAAAGCCTTTGATCTTCTGGATCTAGGTGACATGGTTGGCGTTCAAGGTGTTGTTTTTAAAACGAAAACCGGTGAAACTTCCATTAAGGTCAAGTCTCTTGAGGTATTGACCAAGTCATTGCTTCCACTTCCGGACAAATTTCATGGTCTTAGTGATGTAGAGTTGCGCTATCGTCAACGTTATGTTGATTTGATTATGAATCAAGACGTTCAGCAGACATTTATTCAGCGTTCCCGTATTATTCAGTCGATGCGCCGGTACCTGGACTCGCTGGGTTATCTAGAGGTGGAAACACCAACACTTCATTCGGTTGCAGGCGGAGCTTCAGCTCGTCCGTTTAATACACATCACAATGCTTTGGATATGCAGCTTCATATGCGTATCGCCATTGAGCTTCATTTGAAGCGTCTGATTGTTGGCGGACTAGAGAAAGTTTACGAAATCGGTCGTGTATACCGGAACGAGGGTATCTCCACGCGCCATAACCCAGAGTTTACAATGATTGAGCTGTACGAAGCTTATGC
>NZ_JBFTQB010000009.1:0-19752 GCF_056398785.1 Paenibacillus sp. 01T422
ACCGTAGACATCAAGATGCCTTGAATCATGAAGAATAATTTGAAAAACAACTAGGAGGGAATGATCTCTATGAAATCAGATGCGTATGGAGTAACAGATACATCTCAGAATCAATCAAGTGGCAATAGTCAGCGACAAAAGCAACAAGAGCCCCTCTCAGGATCGAAAAAAGTTAAGAATCGCAACCATTCTAGAAATAATGGCCATGGGGAAGGCGCCGGTCACGGTCATTAATTATTTCCCCCTTAGATGATTAAAGTTCGATGAACCGGACATACTATATTTGTCGGTGAGCAGAGAGGTGTGGTTCCGTTGGAGCATTCCGCGAAACAACCGTTGCATAGAGGACTTTCATACCTGTTATAATCAGGCTGGAGGGGATGTGCCAAAGACACTTACCGTGTTTTATAAGCAGATTTTCCTAAAGGTTTACGTGTAACATGTTTAAAAGAAATCAAAAAAACACCGACAAAAAAGAACCCCTTAAAAAGGGTTCTTTTTTTCGTTTATTTCTAAGTAATCCGCTGATGGATCAGAATGAGCAGGCCGCGTTTTTCGATAAAGCAATAATTTAACGCCGCCGCCGATAAGAATCACGGCTACGATTAACGTTTGGCCGAAGTTGTTCAGCCAGTACATGTAATTCGCATTGGGGAACAGCTGATATAGGAACTGGACAATGACTTCCTTGAATACATAGTAGCCTCCAAGGAGGATGAGAACGACGCCGATGGAGCGATGATACGCTGTCCAGTTTTCGACGATAGGTTTATCTACCAATGTGCCGTTTTCGTATCTCGAGATACTCTGTAACCCATCGAAGAAGCTGAAGAACCACAGAATAGGAATCAAGAAGAAGAAAAAAGACAGCCGCAGTACGTCCAGTACATAAATGGAGAACAAGAAGATCGCCATCAATTGTATGCCTCGTTTATTCATCGATAGATATAAGTGAGCAGCACCTGGGAAAATGGCGATAATTGTTGCCAATGTTCGGTTCTTGCGGCCAGAATCATCGCCTAAATGGAAGTCATCGAAAAGGCTGCGATCCACAAGCGCTAGACCTGCTTGCTTACGCTCTTGCTGCTTAAGCGCATCGAACATGGTGTAAAACCACAGTACGGGCATAGCCAGGAGAAAAGCAACGAAGCTATTGTTATTGGTCATCATGGTGACGAAAAAGACGAGAACGGCAACCCCAAAGAACGAAACCATAGCGGTTAAGCCGCGCTGCATGAGCCCCAGCTGGAAATGACCAAGTCCAGGGATGAAGGAAAGCAGCATCATTCTCGTTCTTTCTTGCTGCGCGGCAGCGTGAACGGCGTAAGGGTTAGGCTCCCAAGCGGACATGTGATCGTAAGGCGGTTCAGCTCCGTAGGGCGCTCCATGCACCCCATGCGGTCCGTAATAGGGTTGGGAACGCAGCAGGTAGACGATCATATCCACCATATTGACGACAGCGACGAGAGCTGCGAAGAGGAAGAGCAGAATGAAAATCTCATTATTATTATGCGCGTGAAAGAAAGCTATGCCAACGAAGATGAGAAAAAGGGGACCAAAGAACCCTACTCCGTATAGGATGGCACGTAAGACCCGATTCATATAGAGATGACCCGCCCCGGGGATGAAGGACAACAGGAAAGCGACGATGCTGCTTTTATTAGGCATTAAGTGTATGAACCTCCTTGTGGCTTATTTTTTTTGCAGAGTATCCAGCCAGGTTAACGTTTTATTTAACAATTGGTCCGATAGGGGTTGATCGATTTTATGGGCTGAAGGAGGAGCGGGTTGCAAAGCGCCTTGAGGTCCCAATTCCTGTGATAATCCGTGGAAAAAGCCAGTGGCCACTAAAATCAGTGTAGCTGCCGCRGCAATCCCATAATGCAGTATTGTGGAGTGGTACCACGAACGTTTGGTTCCTAACGTTCGTGTGAGCACGGTATCTACATAAGCTCGTTCATCCGTTTCTAGTGTAGGCAGTGTCATTGTCGTTTGCTCCATACAGCTCATGTACCGAGTCAAACAATCGTCACATCGGTATAAATGATGCTCCATTTCACTGATTTCATTTGGCAGCAGCTGCTCATTGATATATAGAGCCCAAGTTTGTTCATCGTAATGTTTCACATGAAATCCTCCTCCTTCCAGTTGTTGCGGAGCCATTGCTTGGCCCTATACAGCTTAGACTCGATCGTTTTCACCGTTACCCCGTGGGCACTTGCTATATCTTGATAAGACTGATGTTGAATATAATAGGCCGTTAATACTTCATGGTAATTGGCAGGAATTTGGTGGAGTTTCTGGCGGACAAGCTCTGTGGTCTCCTTCATCAACACTTCATGTTCCACACCGTTCGTGGCATAAGTCGAGGCTCCCGCGGTTTGGACGGCTTGCATCGGAACTTCCATCTCTGCCGTCATCTCTTCCCTGCGTCTGCTGGCCGAGCGTTTAAAATCAATAGCCCGATTCACCGCTATGCGGGTCATCCAGGTTTTGAGTCCTTTCATCTGGTACTGAGGGAGGGAGAAATATATTCGGGACCAGACGTCCTGCGATAAATCTTCGGCATCTTTCGTATGGCGTACAATAGCGTAGATCGTCTGGAACAAGTATTGACGATAAGTCGCAACAAGTTCTCGGAACGCCGCCTCATCACCATTCAATATGCGTGTTACAAGCTCTTGTTCCTGAATGTGCTTCTCCTCCTCTCCGCATGAATAGACGAAGGCGACGATGGGTACCCCTGCACTTCGCTCAAAAAAAAGAGCGAATCGCGTAGATTCGCTTATTATCGGTTAAAGCGCAGCGGTAGATCCGCTGGATGGTGCTGCGGGCATCTTAGGTGTGTTTCGTACGAACCACTGAGACAGAAGTGCGCTGAACACTCCAAGGATACCAAGTACGATAAAGCCCTGATTCAATGAGAACCAATCCCCGATTACGCCCATGAGCACAGGACCTACGAACATCCCTAGTCCATAGATGGCCTGGAAAAATCCCATCGCCGTTGCCCGCTTTTCCGCAGGCATATGTTTAATACTCATTCCCATCAGCAGTGTAAAAGAAAGCCCCCGTCCGAAGCCGGCAAAAGCTTGGGTCACCATAAGCACCCATAAATGATGTGTAAAAGG
Organism: Paenibacillus sp. 01T422; assembly: GCF_056398785.1. Classification (NCBI taxonomy): domain Bacteria; kingdom Bacillati; phylum Bacillota; class Bacilli; order Caryophanales; family Paenibacillaceae; genus Paenibacillus; species Paenibacillus sp. 01T422. The sequence continues at coordinate 3,132 of NZ_JBFTQB010000009.1, forward strand.
TATTGTGAATGTAAAAATACCCATGAGGACGAAGCCCCAAACAACCATTCGCTTCTCGCCATATTTAGCTGCCCATTTCCGCCCACCGAATAAGGAAGCTAGCGCAACAGGGACATTGGCGAATAAAGCGAGCAGCGATAAGGAGAATTTATCGGCGCCAAGCGCTGTGGCATATACGGGGGTAAACCCGAAAACCGTGGCGAAGATGAGCACCTGCGACAAAATAGCCAATAAGGACACGAAGAGGAGCGTACGGTCTGCAGCCACATCTCCGATGGCACGCATTGTGATTTTAGGCGCATCAGGCTCTATTTTTTCAATTAAAAAGAAAGAACCGATGAACCCGAGCACCCCTAACAGCGCTCCTAGAATAAAGGCCGCCTCCCAGCCGAGTGAATCTGCTGCCCATCCCGCGGAGAGAATGCCGAGCACTTGCCCTAAGGAGTTGAAAAAGGAGATCGTTCCGATCGCTTTCGTCGACTCTTCGTGTTTATAGTAGCTCGTAAATAGAACGGTGAAATCGACCCAAGTTGCTGCGGCTGCACCTGCTAGTGCCCGGAGAATCAAAATCCACGTGAAATCGTGAGTGAACCAAAGTCCTAGCCCGCCGATGGCTGTAAAAAACAGTCCAAACGTAATAAAAAGTTTTCGTTTGTGAAAGCGATCCGACATGATGCCGACTGGTATGCGCAGCAGCATTTGGGAAATCCCATACATGCCAACGATCCATCCCGCCAGTTGGTGATTCCCGCCAAGGAATTCCACATAAGGGGCCATGATGGGAACGCTCGTATACATGGACATCCAGAACAACAAGGTGACTGCGCAAAACAAAGGAATGCGATAAGAGCTTGGGATTTTGTTAATTGTCACGGAGAGCTCCTTTCAGACCTAAACTATTACCGTTTTATTATAGAACATCGACTATGGCAAGGCTATAATTCCTTGTTTGCAAAATAAGGCAATAGGTGGAAATTGCTTGGAAAACCCTTGATTTCCCGGTATAACTAGGTCACAAAAATGGATCATTGTAGGAAACAGGCGCACCATGTAAATTGAATCTTGTCGCCAGGCATTTAGCTGCCAGCTGACATCATCACGATGAGAATGGAGGAATACAAGTGGGCGCGAGTCGATTGAAACAAGTCTGGTCAGGCATCGCTCGGGACAAATTTTTATATGTGTTAGCGCTTCCGGGGCTGCTCTACTTCCTTATTTTCAAATATGTGCCTATGTGGGGAATCGTTATATCCTTTCAAAACTATTCACCCTATCAAGGCATGTCGGGGAGCCCGTGGGTGGGGCTGGAACACTTTCAGCGGTTCTTCTCCAATCCGGATTTCTTCACACTCTTCCGAAATACGCTAGCAATTAACGTTTTATCCCTAGTGCTCTTCTTTCCGCTGCCGATTCTGTTATCCCTAATGCTGAATGAAGTGCGCCATATGTTTTATAAGAAAATCATTCAATCGATTGTGTATTTACCTCACTTTTTATCATGGGTCATTATCGTAGGGATCACTTTCCTACTGTTTTCGACGGGTGACGGGGCTATCAACCAAATGTTAGTTGCCATGGGCTTCGATAAAGTCGATTTCTTAACAAATAAAAACTATTTCTGGGGCATGCTGACGGCTCAATCCATCTGGAAAGATGCCGGTTGGGGCACGATTATCTTCCTTGCGTCGATGGCGAGCATTGATCCTCAATTATATGAAGCGGCTAAAATGGACGGCGCCGGCCGGTTCCGCCAAATGTGGCACATTACTCTGCCAGGTATTCGCTCTGTTATTATCATTCTTCTAATTCTACGGATCGGTCACATCATGGATGTCGGCTTCGAGCAGGTCTTCTTGATGATGAACGGGGCTGTGTCCGAGGTAGCGGATGTGTTCGATACTTATGTGTACAGGCTTGGTGTGAAACAAGGTCAGTTTAGTTACAGTACGGCTGTCGGATTGTTCAAATCAGTTGTTGGCTTGCTGCTAGTTATTGGAGCGAACAAGCTAGCCAAGAAATTTGGCGAAGACGGCGTTTACTAGAAAGGGAAGGAGGAATCCTAGATGTCTTCTGAACATGTATCTACAAATATTGCTTCCAAAGGTGATCGCGTCTTCAACGCGGTGAATGCCATTCTACTAGGGATAATGGGAATTATTACATTCTTTCCGCTCTATTATGTGTTTGTTGTTTCGTTCAGTGATCCATCCAGCTATATCTCCAGTGAATTCAAGCTACTTCCTGCCAAATGGAGCTTGGCATCTTATAAATACCTGATGTCTACCGATGCCTTTCTGCATGCTATAGGAAACAGCGTATTCCTAGCTGTAGTCGGGACAGTGCTTAGCTTGCTGGTAACCTCCTGTCTGGCTTATGCGATTTCTCGTAAAAGGCTTCAGGGCCGTAAGTTCATCATGCTGCTCATCCTGTTAACGACCCTGTTTAATCCGGGGATCATTCCCCCTTATCTGTTGGTGAGAGACTTGCACTTGATTAACAGCACATGGTCGCTCATCCTGCCCGTCCTAACAAGCGGCTGGTATGTGCTGCTGATGAAAGGTTTCTTCGACAGTATTCCGGCGAGCCTGGAGGAATCAGCGCGTATCGATGGTTGCAATGATATCAGCGTCTGGTACCGCATTATTTTACCGCTGTCGCTGCCTTCTCTTGCTGCTTTCGGGCTGTTTTATGCAGTAGCTTACTGGAACACCTTCTTCACAGCTCTTCTCTATATCAATGACTTCACGAAGCAGCCGCTTCAGGTGTTGCTGCAAAATATGTTGATTGACGCTTCAACGGCAGCTGGTGGCGGTGCCGCGGCTGAAATGATGTCCGAGCAGCGGATTCCTCCGGAAACGCTCAAGATGGCGGCGGTCGTTATTGCGACCATCCCAATTTTGTTGGTATACCCGTTCCTGCAAAAACACTTTGCCAAAGGTGCAATGGTAGGTTCGGTTAAAGAATAGGTAATTGATGATAATTTGGGGAGGTTGTACAATAATGGTTATGAAAAAGAAAGCAATAAGCGTAGTAGCATCCACCCTTCTAGTTTCCTCTGTGCTCGCTGCATGTGGAAGCAAAGATAGCGCACCTGCTAGCAGCGCGGGAGAAACAGCATCCGCCAAGCCAACCGATATCAGCATTATGACAATGTATTACACACCGGAGCCTCCGGGGCCGGACAATGTGATCGTCAAAGAAATCGAAAAGAAAACGAATACAAAGCTCAAAATCACTTGGGTTTCACCAAACAACTACGCTGATAAAATCAACGTAACACTAGCTTCAGGCGATATTCCTGATCTGATCTTGCTCGATGATCCGTTCAGTGCTCAAGTACGCGGCATGGTTGCTCAAGGCGCCTTCTGGGAACTGACTCCGATGCTCAAGGACTATCCGAACTTGATGGAATACCCGAAGGAATCATGGGACAACACCAAGCAAGCTGATGGTAAAACGTACGGTATCCCGCGTGCTCGTCCTACGGATGGCGGTGGTTTCCCTTACCTGCGTAAGGATTGGCTCGATACGCTACATTTAGAAATTCCGAAAACAACAGATGAACTATATACCGTCTTGAAAGCTTTTGTTGAGAAAGATCCAGATGGCAACGGGAAAAATGACACCATCGGTTACATCGGCTTCGTCGATCAAAATGGTATGGCTTACATGAATCAGCTGCAGAACAGCTTCACGAAAGTCAATGGTGACTGGAAGCTTGTAGACGGCAAATTGGTCAACGTGAACGTGCTCCCTGAAATGAAGGACGCGCTTACTTGGATGAACCGTGCTTACCAGGAGAAATTGATTCCTGAGGATATCGCTGTGCTCAAGAATACACAGGCCAAAGATTTGCTGAAAGCAAACCGTGGTGGTGGCTTCCAGGATACGGCTGAAGCTGCGTGGGAACCAACGGAAGAATTGCGCAAAACGAACCCGAAAGCAGACTTTATTCCACTAGTTTCGTTAAACGGCTATTCGAACAAAGATAGCGGATTCTTCGGCATGTACGCTATACCGAAATCTGTTCCTGAAGCGAAAGTGAAACAATTGTTGAAATTCATGGATTACGGCGCTACGCAAGAAGGTTATGATCTAGCGAGCTTTGGTATGAAAGATGTCCACTACACAGAGAAAGATGGCATCAAAACACCGACAGAGCAAGCAAAGAAAGATATTGTAGCCCAACAAGCGTTAGGTCAAATTTTCTTGAAATATGATAAGTACCTGCGTGCTTACCGGACAGGTATGCCGAATGACTATTTGGAACGCAACAGAAAAATCATTGATGAGAAAGTGAAAATCAGCGCTGGTGACCCTTCGCTAGGTCTAAATTCCGATACAAATCAAAAGGTTGGTACGGAACTTAGAAAGAAAATTCAAGACATGAAAACCAAAGTCATTATGGGGAAAGAATCGCTCAGCGCATGGGATAGCTATGTAGCTAAGTTGAAGACAGATCCAGATATGGTGAAAATCACAGAGGAAATGAATGCGGCTTATCAGAAACGCAATAGCGCGAAATAAATAAATACCACCCCCCCGACGCCTAAAAAATTGCGGCAGTCGTGGGGGATTTCGGCATTTGATGAAAGAGGGACAGATGATGTGGAGTCGGTGGAGGCAGAGTTGGTATTGGTGGACACAACGTTCCGGCAGGGGGAATTTTTATCGCAGAAGCTTGATCTTGGTGTTGTGCATTACCAGCTTGCCTACAGCCATCATCGGGTACACTTCGTATATTACGGGACGTGCTCATATCGAGAAAGAGATTATGCGCAACCATGATACCCTGCTGAAGAAAACAATGGATCGTATGAATGATAATCTGGCTCAGCTCGAGCTGGCTGCTACGCAGTGGTCTCTGGATAGCAGAATGGATGCCAGAATTGCCAATACGAATCTAAAAGATGAATACAACACAACGCAAAATCTGTATCGATTTCTAGGTCTCATGAAGGGTGCGTACCCTTTAATTGACCAAGCGCAGCTATATTTGGATCGGCAAGAGCCCGTTATAATTTCGGATAGCGAGGGGATTGTTCCGATTGCTGCGCAGCAGGAGCGGGACATTTTCCACACGTTAATGAAGCAAGAGAGAGGGGTCTTCTGGTGGGAGTCTCTGCCTAAAGGAAATGGGAAGTCAGACACGACCTCCATTGCCCTTATCGAGAAGCTGCCTAGCGTAGGGGAACCTTATGGGGCTCTTATTTTATATTTAAACCGTGAAAAGCTGGTAGAAATGGTTGAAGAAATGGCCACAGATCCCAATGGTGCCGCGTTCCTGATGAGCAAAGACGGACATATTATCGTCTCCCCAAGCAATGGAAATGAAGAACATGTTCAATTAGAAGCTGCTGTCAGGGAAAGCGTCCTGGGCCAATCGGAAGAAATAGGCTCTTACATCCTAGATCGAAAAGGTCAGTCTTACTCCGTCGCATTCGGCCAGTTCTCACGTTCAGGCACACTGTGGAAATTCGTCACGGCGACCTCCTTATCGCAATTGACGGCCCCCGTGGAGTTTATGTCTAGAAGCATGCTCAGTATTGGGGGAATCGGGCTTCTCCTGGCTGTACTGCTGTCGTGGGTGGCCTCTAAGCGGATTTACCAACCGATTGTACGGCTGGTGAATGTGATTAAGGATTATAAGCCGACACAGGAGAGCCAAGAGGATGATCTTGCCTTTATTGAGCAGGAGTGGAGGCATCTAAGTCAGGAGAGTAGAGTGCTGGAATCCAAGCTGGATAAGGCCTATCCTGCTTTAAGGTCCGCTTTCCTTTTGCAATTGGTTCAAGGACACTTTTACTCTTTAAGCGAGTTGGAGCTAAGAGGTCGGATGGAGAGCTTCGGCTGGCAGACGGAATCCCAGTGGTTCGTACTGCTGCTGGTGCAAATCAGCGGATTTGCCAAGGAAGATGGCCGGTTCCTCGAAAATGAGGAACAACTGGCAACCTTCGCCGCAGCGAATATCGCGCAAGAAATCGTGAAAACGCAAAGCCATAACGCGGAGATCATGAATTTCCAGGATATGACCGTAGGGATTCTGCTCTCCTACCCCATGGATGATCGGACGAAACAACAGGCCAAAGACGAGCTGTATCTATTAGCGGATGACTTGGGACAAACCATTAGCTCGCTTCTGAAAATGCAGACCACCGTTTGCATGGGGCGTTTAACGGCTAACGTGCAGGATCTGCCGCAGCTTTTAGTATTTTTACGCAGCTCCATCCGCTACCGGGATTTGAAAGCAGACCATCAAGTGCTTGATCTGGAGGAGATGCTCCCAAGCACTAATGACGATGTGCATTATCCGTTTGCTTTGGAGAAAGAGCTGATGCAAGCCATTCGTATGGGACAAAGCGAGCAATCGCTGAGCTTGATCGAGAGCTTCATTCATGAACTCGTGCGCCAGTCGAGCAAAGAAAAGATCCTCCAGGAAGGAGCGATGCAGGTTCTCGGTAGTATGCTGCATACCATGCTGGAGTCAGGCTTTAATCCGCATCATTTCTTCGAGGGCTATAATCTGTACGAACAATTGAATCAACTTCGGGAACCGGAGCAGATGGTGCGCTTTTTTCAGACGAAGGTTATATCCCCTTATATTGAAGGACTGAATGAATACCAGGACATCCATATGAAGCGGCTTGTGGAGCGTGTCACAGAGCGGATTCAGGAGCGTTTCATGAGCAGCGATATATCCTTGGAGGAATGCGCAGACGCTTTTAATACGACGACCTATGCGCTAAGCAAGGCATTCAAGCAAATCAATGGCGTGAATTTCATCGACTATTTGATCACTCTGCGTATGGATAAGGCCAAGAAACTGCTCGTCAGCACGGACCTCAAGGTTAATGAGATTGCTGAGCAGATTGGGTATCAACCATCGTATTTTATACGTCTTTTTCGAAAATATGAGAATATGACGCCGGGACAGTATCGGGACCGGATGAAATAGGGAGCCTGCCGCTTTTCATGCGAATAACCCTCCATATAGCGACTTCTTTTGTCGCGGAGGGATATATTTCACACCGAGACGCTGGCTATGCTGCACTTTATACAACATGAAATCGGTTTTTATCTAGCAATTGTCTGCTTCATTGCATTAAGTACACTCATTTTGACTACTACTCCTCCCTCTCCAAAACGTTGCACAAAGTACAACGGAACAGCAAACTGAAGGCTTACCTCAGTCTTTTTGTTGTACTTTGTGCAACATAGCATATGCTTTTTCCTGAGTACTACTGCTCAGTGCCCCTGCCTGCCAATTTGGGGATAACCCTCTCTCTTTTTCGTTGTTAATAACGTTCGAATAAGTCGGTATTTATGCTCATGTTAGTATCGCTGATTGACTAGGCGGTCCTTATTAACATGTGGATAGGTAGAAAAAATTGAATTTTTGCAGGAATTTTCTAGAAATATTAGAAATATTACAGGAGGCAATAACAAGCTAATTTGGGTCGGGGAGAAAATTTTTGATGAAAAAAAAGAAAGTAATTGTGTCTATGTTAGCCTTTTTCTGTTTGGCTGGTGTCGTCCATGCAGCAAGCCTTCATGGTGACTATATGGGGGCTCCGATCGTGAAAGTTTTATTCGGGGGGAAAGAACTTCAAGTTGAGGATGTGCCTGCTACTATACAAGATGGCAGAACTGTTGTGCCGCTGTACCTATTGAAACAAACCGGGGCATCGGTGACGTGGGATGCTGAGAAGTACACCGTTGATCTTGCATTCCCTCAAGTAAGGGAAGATACCGCAATGAAAGATTTTGCAGCTACTATTCCGTCATTAAATGAGAAAGCCAAAGAATATCAGGGCAAAAATGTCCAGCTTATCTATAATGAGTACGGCGTCTATTTAAAAGTAGATTTAGAAGTGTCAAATGATTCTAATGCAAATAACGATCATATCATTGCGCTCTCTGGTTTTTTGGTTAATTCACCTGTAGATTCAATGATAGTAAGCATTATTTATAATAACTTGGTTACAAACTTTGTTACAGTCAAACGATCAAATGCTGAGGAGTTCAGTAAGAGCAGTAAGGATTACCATGCAGGATACGATTTTATGAGGACTTGGAGCTCTCAGCGCGTAGACAGTACAACCGATTTATCTGTTCCCAATAAACCTCAACCAACTCCTACACCGCTGCCTGTGTCAAATTCGCCAGTTGCAGGTCCGAGATGTCAGGAGATCATTGCTCTTTATACAGCGCAGATACAGAATGAAGTAAATCAGTACAACGCAAATCTTAGTAATCATTCTGGTGCTATTATTGGCTATGTAGATAAACTAAAAGAAAATATGAAAAAAGCATTAAAAGAAAATGGTTGTCCGGAGGATTGAAAAAAACGCCAGTTAGCGGCTTATACCGTTAACTGGCGTTTTGTTGTATACGCGCCCGAGATGATTCGAACATCCGGCCTACAGTTTAGGAAACTGTTGCTCTATCCTGCTGAGCTACGGGCGCATGGCAAAGATTATGATAGCACGAAGCCTTATGTGGTGCAACCTTTTGAGTGGCAAGATTCAACGTGTAAGTGAATTTCGCTTAATGCATCGAGCGTTGGGGAACTACAGGGCGCTATTTGAGCTAAGAAAGCAGATTCCCTTGATCAAACGGAACTACAGGGTCCTATTTAGCCCAAATAGCTTACATGCAGGCTAGAAACGCTAAAATAGCGGACCACAGTTCCTCTTCCTCGCTAAAATGCTCAATATCCGGTGAATAGCGGCTTATAGTTCCCTCCCGTTCGCCGCAATAATGCGAGGCCACCGCCTGCCTACGCAGCTTGCTCACCCTCACGCTTATTCCTTGCCGCGCAGCTTCCGGAAAAACTGCGTCAGCATCGTCGCGCACTCCTCTTGCAGCACGCCGCTGACCACATCGACCCGGTGATTGAACCGGTCCTCCTGCAGCAAGTTCATCAACGTTCCCGCGCAGCCGGCCTTGGGATCGGTTGTGCCGTAGATCACTTGCGGAACGCGAGCTTGGACAATCGCACCGGCACACATCGGGCAAGGCTCTAACGTGACGTAGAGCTTACAGTCAAGCAAGCGCCACGCCTGCAAATGCTCGCTAGCCTGCTTAATAGCAATCATCTCAGCGTGAGCAAGAGGATCCAGCGTAGTTTCACGAAGATTGTAGCCGCGGCCGATGATTTGCCCTTGATAGACAACAACGGCACCAATAGGCACCTCTCGAATCGCTTCGGCTTTACGTGCTTCCTCTATAGCCGCTTTCATCCAAGGAATATGCTCCATATATTCATCCACAGGGGGACACCTCACTCAAAATAATCTTATCCACATGTGAACAAAGGATCGAACAAATATTCGTTGTTAACAACCTGTGGATAACAATGTGCATAACTCAAAAAGTTGTGGATATTTAATTCTTTAAACATTCATACAACAAATACCAGATGTATGCAAGAGATTTAGTTGATAATAGGGAAATCCATCCGTATAATGAGAGGTAACGTAGGTCTTTTAGACCATATAATAGGATATTGCACGACAAAGCATGACATTCATTCGCAGGGTTCGATAATGGCAAACTTGCTGAAAGGCAAGGACGCAAAGCCGAGGGTCTACGGTTCCGATGGAACTACGACAGCCTGGTTACCGAAAATCGATGCTTTTTTTAGGTTGAGGTAATAGGCTGTTCCCGGCAAAGGGGCAGTCTATTTTTTTATATGGAACGCGGGGGAGGGTTGATCAACAAAATGGTTAGCAAGCAAAAATCTGCTAAGTTTTATGGCAGCAAAGAAGGGTACGACGCTGATGTAATGATTGACAGCAAAGCGATGCTGAGCAAGGAAGATTTCGTAGCCACAGGCGTGTTGACCTACGCACTCGGTGACATCATTGAAGTGGAGCTGCCGGAATATCATGTATTTGCGCTGGGAGATAAGTGTAAAATGACGGTATACACGAAATCCGGGCTGTTTGTTATGGATACGACCGTTGTGGCCAAAGATCAAGGTTCGTTAATTGTCCTGAATCCTCCGGAAAACCGCAGGAAGTTTACGGAAAAGCGGGAGTTCCCTCGCGTAGATGTGAAGAATGAAGGGCTTCTTTTTGGACTTCAAGACAGAAATAAGAAACTGAAACATCAGTTTGAAACACCGATTCGATTCTCTATCAAAAATCTATCAGTCAATGGTTTAGGATTCACGATTAATGAAAATGTGATGCTTGAAAAAGTTATTCAAAAGAACTCTCAACTGGAAGTGGAGTTAATTTTGGGCTTTTTGGTGCCATGTACAATGGAAATTGTTCGGCAAGAAAAAACGAATGATGGCTATTATTACGGGGCCAGTTTTACCAGCATCCCCGAGGAAAAAACGAACGCGCTGCGCGGATTTATTTTAAAAAATCAGATTGAAACGTACTTCGTCCAGAAGCGGGAAAATGAAACGAAAAAAGCACTGGAAAAAAAGTCTGCGGCTAATCAGTAGCCTACAGGCTTTTTTTTGCGTTCCAAGTACTATATAATAAGAAGGATGATTTTCGAAAATTAAGGAGTTGTAACTACGATGGCTTTGAAAGCAGGTATCGTCGGTCTACCGAACGTAGGAAAATCGACATTGTTTAATGCAATTACACAGGCGGGGGCAGAATCTGCAAACTATCCGTTCTGTACGATAGATCCGAATGTTGGGGTAGTTGAAGTACCGGACGAGAGATTGCAGAAGCTGGTAGAGATGATTGTCCCTAAAAGCATTGTTCCGACAGCCTTTGAATTCGTTGATATTGCGGGTTTGGTGAAGGGCGCGAGCAAAGGCGAAGGGCTTGGAAATAAATTTTTGGCACATATTCGTGAAGTGGATGCCATTGTGCATGTTGTCCGTTGTTTTGAGGATGATAATATTACTCACGTTTCCGGTAAAGTAGACCCGATTGGCGATATCGAAACGATTAATCTCGAATTGATTTTGGCTGATATTGAGTCTGTTGAGAAAAAGATCGAGCGCTCCCGCAAAAACCTGAAAGGCGGCGACAAGAAAGTTGTTGCTGAGGTTGAGTGTCTGGAACGCATCAAGGAAGCTCTTTATAACGATCTGCCAGCGCGCAGTATTGATTTGAGCGATGATGAGAAGCTGCTCGTGCGCGATCTTCACTTGCTGACAATGAAGCCGGTTCTTTATGCGGCCAATGTGAGCGAAGACGAAGTATCCACAGCAGATGAGAATCCATTCGTCAAAATCGTTAAGGAGTACGCGGAGAAAGAAAACAACGAAGTTGTTTCGATCAGCGCGAAGGTAGAATCCGAGATTGCTGAGCTCGAAGAAGAAGAAAAAGCAATGTTCCTCGAAGAGTTGGGACTTCAAGAGTCCGGCTTGAATAGATTGATTAAAGCAGCTTATCGCAAGCTTGGCTTATATACGTATTTTACAGCTGGGGTGCAGGAAGTTAGAGCTTGGACGATCCGCAAAGGAACGAAAGCTCCCCAAGCGGCTGGCGTGATTCATACCGATTTCGAGCGTGGATTTATTCGTGCCGAGGTTGTATCTTATACGGATTTGGTAACAGCTGGCTCCATGAATGGCGCGAAGGAAAAAGGGCAAGTTCGTCTGGAAGGTAAAGAGTACGTGGTGAATGACGGCGACGTTATGCATTTCCGATTTAATGTTTAATTTATAAAAAATAAAGAAAGGAGTGATCCGTTATGTTGGATCGACTTCAGTCCGTAGTGGACCGCTATGATAAATTAAGTGAGCTACTGTGTGACCCGGATGTGACGAGTGACACAAAGAAGCTTAGAGAGTATTCGAAGGAACAATCCGATCTTCAGGAAGCCTACGATGCTTATAATGAATATAAGAGCGTGAGCGAGCAGCTGGCAGACGCGAAAGCGATGCAGAACGAGAAGCTGGACGATGAAATGCGTGAAATGGTGAAAATGGAGATCGATGAGCTTAGCGAGCAAGCGGCTAATCTGGAAGAACAACTCAGAATGCTCATGATGCCAAAAGATCCGAATGACGATAAGAACGTCATCGTTGAAATTCGTGGAGCGGCAGGCGGCGATGAAGCTGCGTTATTCGCAGGCGATCTTTACCGTATGTATACCCGCTATGCGGACGCTCAAGGATGGAGAACGGAAATTCTCGATGCCTCCGTGAACGATTTGGGCGGATTTAAAGAGATTATTTTCATGATCACAGGAAAAGGCGCTTTTAGTAAGCTGAAGTTTGAGAGCGGAGCGCACCGTGTGCAGCGTATTCCAGTAACAGAATCGGGGGGACGTATTCATACCTCCACTTCGACAGTTGTTGTGATGCCTGAGGCGGAAGAAGTTGAGATCATTATTAATGATGCGGATATTCGCGTGGATACATTCTGTTCGAGCGGAGCGGGCGGTCAGTCCGTTAATACGACGAAATCAGCGGTTCGCGTGACGCACGTGCCTACAGGCATTGTTGCAACATGTCAGGACGGCAAATCGCAAAACTCCAATAAGGAGCAAGCGCTTCKCGTACTGCGTGCACGGATTTCCGATAAGATACGTGAGGAAGAGGAAGCGAAATACTCAGGCGAGCGTAAAAGCAAAGTCGGTACAGGTGACCGTTCGGAGCGTATTCGCACGTATAACTTCCCTCAAAGCCGGATTACGGATCACCGGATTGGTTTGACGCTTCACCGACTAGATACGGTTCTTAACGGCGACATGGGAGAAATCGTGTCGGCGCTAACGATTGCCGCGCAGTCGGATGCTTTGGATAATGGGGAGCAGGCAATGTGATGCCGACTGCCTCGAAAACGATTAGAGAAGCCTATGTAGAGGCTTCTTCTTTTTTAGGGAAGCTGGGTGTAGCCGAGGCGGCTTCCTGTGTGGAGCTTTTACTGCAGCATCTCCTGGGCTGCAGTCGAACTGAGCTGCTGTTCCGCTTCCAGGAACAGTTTCCTGCTCAGCTGGAGGATGCTTGGCGCCAGCTAGTGGAGAGGAAGGCCGCGGGTGAGCCGGTACAGTATGTAATCGGCGAGCAAGATTTCTACGGCCTTACGTTCGCAGTCAGCCCGGCGGTATTGATACCGCGGCCGGAGACGGAGCTGCTCGTGGAGGCTTTGCTCCACGAGGGCTCGCGTCTGTTCCCGCAAGGCGCTCCGCTGCTTGCGGATGTTGGCACCGGGAGCGGTATCATCCCGGTGACCGTGGCTCACGCGCGCCCGAACTGGCGCGTGGCTGCCAGCGACATCTCCGCTTCAGCGCTGGAGATGGCTCGGTCTAACGCGCAGCGCCACGGCGTGGCTGCGCGGGTGGAGTGGCTCGAGGGCGACCTCCTCGAGCCTTATATTGAGCGCCGGATCGCTCCGGATATACTGGTGTCTAACCCACCGTATATTCCTGATGGCGAGCTCCCGGCGCTGATGCCGGAGGTGCGGCTGTTCGAGCCGCACACGGCTTTGTTCGGCGGTGTCGAGGGACTCGACCTGTACCGCCGGATGGTTGCGCAGCTGCCTTTGCTGCCGCGAATCCCGACCGTGGTCGGGTTCGAGGTGGGCATCGGGCAGGCGGAGGCTTTGGCGGCGATGCTCCGCGCCGCCGCTGATTGGGAGGAGATCCGGTTCGTGCCGGATCTCCAGGGGATTGATCGCCACGTGATCGCGATCAGGGCGCGGGAGGTTTAGGGGTTGGCTCTAGCTCCTTCTGATCACCGACCCTTGGCATTTATACAGCTCTCCCTGCTTGGTTTAGTTATTTGGGAACTATAGTCCGCTATTTTGCCATTTTCGGTCGAAAAACATGCAATGGGGGTCAAATAAGACCCTGTAGTTCCCTTTAGAGAGGAAATAGCTCATTTTCCTCATAATAGAGTACTCTGGTTCCCTTAAGATGAGCACAAGCGGAATTCATGCTAGTTTTTTGAAATTTGTTATTAGCTCTCAGTTCCAACTCTATCAATTCTACCAAATTTAAATAGATTGCTAGGTTTAGCCTCTCCTCTTTTTGCCTATACTGGCTAGTAGAAGCGAAGGGAAAGGGGCTTTTCCTCATGGTAAAAAGAACGGATCGTCATTCATTCAAGCACTTATTATTCGTGGCTTTTGCACTTATTGTTATGATAACTAGTTGGGAATCCAATCGTACGAATGCGGCGGTTATTTCGCCTACAATACCGGAAGAATCTATTCGCTTGCGTATTCTAGCAAACTCTGATTCGGCACAGGATCAGGCGCTGAAACGCGAAATTCGCGATGCAATTATTGTGCGTATGCAGGACTGGGTTGTAGGTCCGCACTCATTGGATGAAGCAAGAGCGGTAGTATTGGCTCATTTGCCGGAATTCGATGCGCTTGTCGGACAGATGATTGAATCCCGTGGATATCGTTATACGCATACGGTTGAACTCGGCAAAGTCCCTTTCCCAACGAAAATGTATGGTAACGAAGTTTACCCTGCAGGTGATTACGAGGCGCTTCGCGTCACGATTGGTAGCGGGGAAGGTCAGAATTGGTGGTGTGTGTTGTTTCCGCCGCTTTGCTTTGTAGATTCTGTTTCAGGAGAAGCGGTGGCAGCTGCCGCTGTTGTTGCCAAAACAGAAGGGCAAGACAAGATTAAAATTTCGCCTACAACACCTACAGCAAAAGATAGTAAAGCAGCCCAGCCAACGGTCAAACAGGCCAAAGAAGTGAAAGCAAGCAAGGAAGAGCAAGTGCAGCCTGCTACAGTTGCAGCTAATGTAGACTCACAGCCCCAAGTGAAATTTTTCGTCTGGGAAATGATCAAAAAAATCGTTTCATGGTTTAGTTAATACGTGTTTGAATACGTGGTTCAATAAATTGTGTAACACTTAGTTAGTTAATAACTATATTTCATTTTGGAAGTAAGGATGATAGATCGTGACAAAATACTGGAAAGTGGACACGAATAGGGTTAGTAGCAGCGATGGAGAATTATCAGATGCCGCAGCGCTTCTGCGGGACGGACACACCGTGGCTTTCCCCACGGAAACGGTATACGGCCTCGGTGCTGATGCTACGAATACCTCTGCGGTAGAGCGCATTTTCTCAGCCAAAGGACGGCCATCGGATAATCCACTGATCGTCCACTTCGCGGACATCGGACAACTCTCAGATCTCATTGATCCAGGGAGTGTCACACCTGATCATAATAGGCTTATGGAGGCCTTCTGGCCTGGCCCTCTTACTATTGTGCTGCCTGTGAAAACAGGCAGCATTTCGCCTTTGGTGACTGCCGGTCTTACGACGGTAGGCGTGCGTATACCTGATCATCCGGTGGCTCTGGAGCTGCTTCGTATAGCAGATCTTCCGATTGCAGCGCCAAGTGCCAACAGTTCTGGCCGACCGAGTCCTACATTGGCTTCACATGTTCGAGATGATCTTGACGGCCGAATCGGAGGTATTGTGGATGGTGGAGGCACTGGTGTAGGTGTTGAATCAACGGTGATTCAGCTTGTAGATGGGCAGTTGTATATTTTGCGTCCAGGCGGCGTTACGGCAGAGCAGCTGCAATCCACGCTGCCTGCTATTCGAATTCATGAGCCTGAGCGGGAAGATGTGCAAATATCAGAAACTCCCCGTGCTCCGGGAATGAAATATACGCACTATGCACCGAAGGGATATATGCATATTGTATATGGAGACGAAACTGCTGCAGTGACTGCTTGGATTCAGCGCGACATTCATGCCGCTATGGAGCGAGGGGAATCGACGGGTGTTCTTACTTTTGAGGAGAGAGCTTCTCAGTTCGAAGCCGATTTGGTCATTGCCTGCGGCTCGTTAGCTGAGCCAGAAACGATTGCTCAGGAGTTGTACGCGGCATTAAGGCAATTTGACCAGCAAGGAATTCAGTATATTGTCGCTGAGGGCTGCCCAGAAACGGGGATTGGTCAGGCAATTATGAATCGTCTGCGCAAGGCAGCCGGTCACAGGCTTGTACGTGTTTAGCTAGCATGATTCCCAGTTTGTCCGCATATCTTGATTAAGAAAGCGGACAAGGGGGATAGCACTTATGCTCGTAACTGGTGTTGAATTTGGACAGATAATCACCATATTCATCATGGCGATAGCCTTGGGTTTGGATGCTTTTTCCTTAGGAATCGGTATCGGTATGAAGGGGATTCGCTTGCTGGATATTTTTAAAATAAGCATGGTGATTGGTATTTTTCATATCATAATGCCGTTAATGGGCATTTTTATGGGGCAATATGTCTCGCTCCTGCTTGGTAATGTGGCTACTGCAGCTGGTGGCTGTTTGCTCATTCTTCTGGGCTCGCATATGGTATATAGTTCGATTCGTGGAGAGGAAGCGACCTCTTTTGATCATAGATCCTTATGGGGGCTTACGATTTTTGCGCTTAGTGTCAGTATAGATTCATTCTCGGTAGGCGTATCCTTAGGGATGTTTGCGACGGATATTCTGCTAACCGTGCTTGTATTTGGTTTGTTCGGCGCGTTGCTCTCTGTAGCTGGATTATTGGTTGGCAGACGGGTGAACGGCTGGATTGGCGAGTATGGCGAAGCGTTTGGCGGGCTTATTCTGCTCGCGTTTGGGATCAAGTTTTTGCTATGATACAATAGAGGTGGAGCAGCAGTCTCTGCTTATTTTTACCTAGTTACGCTTACTTAGAAGTTTTTTTAGGAGGATCTCATGT
>NZ_JBFTQB010000010.1:0-19548 GCF_056398785.1 Paenibacillus sp. 01T422
ATACACGTCCTGTAAGCGTACCTGGCAATGTTAATTTATCTGGAAGCAAGTCACAGTTAAAAAGGAGAATTATTATGATTAAACAGTTTCAATCTAATTCGTATCGTTGGTCGTTCGTGGGGTTAGCCGCTATGCTAATTATTAGCGGTTGTTCATTGACGAATGCTACTGTGGATCAACAGTCTGCAGCTCCATCGAGCTCGCCGACTATTGATCAGAAGACGACAGATACAACAAATACAAGTACACAAACCACAGAGACAGATCAAAAGACTGGAACAGGAACAACAGGTGATACAAAACCAGCTGACTCTGTGACACCAACTACGCCACCAACAGCTACCGCTGAAGAGGAGAAATCAACAGCAGCAGTTTCAAGAGCTAACGAGTCGAGTTCTACATCAGTAGCACCAGTAGCATCAGTTCAGGAGTCGAGGAGAGCTGCCGCCGCACAGGCAGTAGAGAGCCCAAGACAAGCGCTCCCTTCATCTCGACAAGCGAGCGAGGTAACGCCAGTGCCTGAATCCCGAGATGTGAGAAGGCCAACAGCAGTGCCAGCACCGGCACCTGATACTCGACCTGCACAAGCCGAATCTAATGCTAGAGTGCTAACTCCGGAGCCGGTGGCTCAATAAACTTCGGGGCAACTATAGCAAGAAGAAGACACCTGTAAGGGTGTTTTCTTCTTTTACTTTCGCAATCTTTATGAAATCTTGATCAAAATTTAGGGAACCTTGATATAAAATGATACTTCCTCAAGGTATAATTTAAACATTATACGAGAAGGGGTCGAAACATGTCGTCATTATTGCAAAAACAGAGTTTAACGTCGGAACAGCTTCAATTGCTTGCTTCCGAGATGAGTAAGAAACAGAAATCAGGTGGTATCGCATGGCTGCTCTGGTTCTTCACATGCTCATTTGGGGGTCACCGTTTCTACTTAGGTCGAATTGGTTCAGGAGTTGGTATGTTACTCACACTGGGCGGTTTGGGTATTTGGTCACTCGTTGATTTGTTCCTATTATCAGGCATGATTAGAGATACGAATGAAAAAGTTGAGAATGAGATTATTTCGGAACTCCGTCTGATCCACCAAGCGCGGGCAAACTCAGAAGCTGCTGTAGCGCAGGCATAACGTACATCATATTATGGATAATTTAAATTTATTGCGTACGCTAACACTGGAAGAGCTAGCTATCTTAGAAGCAGAACTGCTGAAGAAGCGCAAATCTAAGGAAGTTGTATGGGCGCTATGGTCTGTGCTGCATTATTTTGGAGCCCACCGTTACTATACAGAGAATTATCTGTATGCAAGCTTGATGTTTGCGGCTACGGTCGTTCCTGGTCTTGCAATCATTTTATTTGCAGTCTACACAGAGTTAGAAGCATTTAGTTACTTTCTCTTATGGTTTAGCATAGCCATATTAGCTGGATCTTTGCTTTGGAGCTGGATCGATGCTTTCTTTCTAAACAGAAGAATAGAAGAGATGAATCACGAACAGGAACGAGTAGTAATTCGTCGTATCAAAGCAACAACTATGAACCAATAAAAACGAGGCAGTCCTGAAACCATCAGGTTTCTAGCTGCCTCTCTTTTTTTATACACACACTAATTTATCAATAAGGCAAGTAAAACCACGTCAAGGAAAGTTTTCGTAACCTCGTGCATTAGATACTGTCGAAGCAGTCCTTCTTCTTGAAAGCCCAACTTCTTCAACAGCTTCAATGAGGCAATATTCTCAGGGTAAACTTCTGCCTGAATTCTATGGGGGCTGATGTTTGTTTTGCTGAAATTGATAACACCCTGCATGGCTTCAGACATGATGCCTTTGCCCCAATAATCGGTCATTAGATCATATCCGACCGTTAGAGGATAACGATGATCTGCATCGAAGATGCCTCTGGTAGGCATAAGAATGACGGTTCCGATGATGTGCCGCGGTTCGGCAGGATGAAAGGAAATTCCCCAAGGAATTAATCTTCTTTCTTCAAAAGCTTGATTCCACGTGTTAATTAGCATCCGAGTATCTTCAATGGAAGAGGGTCCATGCCAATCCAAATGCTTGGTGACCTGAGGGTCGGAATAGAAAGCATAGATATCCTCAGCATCCGAGGCAACCATTTGCCGCAAAACCAATCGTTCGGTGTAAATGAAAGGGAAAGAGGAAAATAAGGCATCCACACGCATCATTATATTTATTTTCCTTTGTAGTAGGATAGTAGTTTGTAGAAATTGTACACTAAGATCCTTAAGTGCAACTTAAAAAGGAATAAATAATAAAAAGAAACGCCTGATCACGGCAAAATAACCATCAATCGGACAAATAGTCTGACTGATGGCTTCTTGCTTTATCAAAGCTGCACATAAAACGAAGTCGTCTCATTCAGCACGCTTTTCGCGTAAATTTTCCCCTTGTGCTGCTCAATAATGGATTTGGCAATGGCTAATCCAAGGCCGTAGCCGCCACTTTTCCGCGAGCGGGATTGATTAGCGCGATAGAAGCGGTCGAAAATCCTTCCCAGATGCTCGGAAGGAATACCCTCGCCCGTGTTGGTCACCACGAGCAGAATGTCGCTATGACGTTTCTGCAAGGTGAGCGATATCGATCCTTTCGGTTTGGTATATTTGATCGCATTATCCATAAGGATCATGACGACCTGCTTGATTTGCTCGCTGCTGCCGCGCACGGTTAGCCCGGGTTCAATCTCGTAGGTTAGCGAGATATCCTTCTCATACACAACCGCCTCCATCGTGAGGATGACGCTCTCAACGGATTCACTGACATTAAAGTTCGCAAACAGCAGGCCTCCTGTGGAATCCTCCATCTCGGTCAAGTAGAGGAGATCGCCCGTCAGCGTCTTCATTCTCTCTGTTTCGGATTTGATATGGTGCAGCCATTTTATCTGATTATGAATCGTGTCATCGCTATTGGCCAATAGCACATCGGCATTCGTATTAATGACGGCTAGCGGTGTCTTTAGCTCATGCGAAGCGTCTGCGATAAACTGCTTTTGTTTATTGAACGCTTCTTTCACCGGCGCGATAGAGCGGTTCGCGAAAAATCGGCTCGTAAAGAAGATGACGATTAGCATGATGAATCCCACAACGGAGAACGTATAGATGAGGTTCGTAAGAATGTTCATTTGAGCGGTAACGTCCAGATAGACGACGGAGTTGCCTGTGGCGCTTTTTTGCACCAGATAAGCCCATGTATTGCCATCTAGATTAAATTGGCCGTTATCCGACTTGCTGGAGGCGGCTTTTTGTATGGCAAGTTGATAGAAATCGGTATCCATGTCGAAGCGGGAGTTCGTGGCTATAAGATTCCACTGTTCGTCCGCTTGCAGCAAGAAGGAAACAGATCTTTCCGGCGGGGGACCGGCAGTGTCATTTGTTGGCTGAGAGTGAGGATTCCCGTTTGGCCGCGGTTCTCCTTTATCCCCATCAGGCTTGTGATAGAAATCAGTTACGCGATGCAGTTCCATATCGATGTCGTTTCGCACATTTTGATAAGTAATCGTATAGATGGAAGCAAACGCCAGGAGCATGATGAACGTGATGATGACCAGGTTGACGATAAGAAATCGGTTGCGCAGCTTACGGAACATTTAGGAGGTCGCCTCCAATACGTAGCCTACGCCTCTAATCGTGGTTATGCGGACAGATGCTTGCAAGAAAGTGAGTTTTTTTCGCAAAAAAGAAATGTACACTTCCACATTATTATGTTCCACCTCAGAGTCGAAGCCCCAGAGTTTTTCAATGATCTGTTCCTTGGAGATAACCGCGTGTTTCCTCGACATAAGGAGCTCCAATAATTCACTTTCTTTTAAAATGAGCTTAAGCTCCTTCCCATTGCACGTCAGCTTGAGAGTTCCTGTATTCAGTTCGATATCCCCGAATTTCAAAGCATCCTCTGCGACAACCTCCCCCTTGCGCCGCAAGGCTGCTCTGATTCTCGCGAGCAGTTCCTCTGTCGAAAATGGTTTGGCAACGTAGTCGTCTGCACCGTGATCCAGACCTGTTATTTTATCCGAGATTTCACCCCTCGCTGTCAGCAGAATCACGGGAGTCGCGATTCCTTTGCTGCGAATTGTCTTCAACAAGGTAATGCCGTCCATTTCGGGCAGCATGATGTCGAGCAGTAACAGATCATAAATCCCGCTTAATGCGTTATCCAACCCCGTTTGGCCATCATGGACGGTATCTACGGAGTAATTATGTTTTTTTAGAATCTGAGTTAATGCCTCAGCCAAATGGATCTCATCTTCGACAATTAATAGTCTCATTTTCGTTTCCCCTTTTGTGCCAGTGTGATGAAGCTTAATTGCATGACTTCATTATAGGGAGTGAACCTTTAATCAAACTTAATCTTATCATTTCTCTGGTCCTTAACAAAAAATTTACAAAACGTATATCATTTAAGTTTCACTAAAGGTTCGGACGCTAAGATACAGATATGAAGCAGTTAACACTCGCAAATGAGAAAGGGGCGCAGCACCATGGCGATTGAAGTATTTAACCGGTATGAAAATAAATATCTCATGGATACTGAAGCTTTTTACGTTTTGTATAACCATCTGCTGGCATATATGGAGCTTGATGAGTACAACAAGAATGATAAGTTCTATTCGATAAGCAACATGTATTACGATACCGAACATGATTCTTTGATCAGAAACAGCTTGGCGAAGCCGAAATACAGGGAGAAACTCCGAATACGAGCCTACGGCATTCCTGAAAAAGATGGCAAAGTATACCTGGAGCTTAAAAAGAAGGTATTCGGCTTAGTGAACAAGCGGAGGACTGCGCTCATGCTGAACGAAGCGTACGATTATGTTCGCACTGGGGATGTGCCGGAGCTCAAACCTTATATGAACAAGCAGGTTATTCAGGAAATCAGCTATTTCCTCCAGCGATACGAGTTGCAGCCGAAAGTGTATCTGGCTTATGACCGGATTGCCATGTTTTGCAAAAACAATCGCGATTTACGCATTACYTTTGATACGAATATCCGGTCTAGACGGTATGATCTTAAGCTTGAGGATGGCGATTATGGTGAATCGTTGATCAGCCGCGGGCAATGGTTAATGGAAGTGAAGGCAGAGAAAACGATACCTGTCTGGCTGTCGAGAATGCTGTCGGAACACCAGATGTTCCGGACGAGTTTCTCGAAATATGGCAATGAATACAAAAAAATGCGAAACAGAAAATTCGCAGGGGAGGGCATGGAACGATGATAGATGCCATTATGACTTCAGCGCAGGTGAGCTCGGATTTAACGTTTCTCCACGCGCTGTTAACGATTCTCATTTCTTTCGGGCTAGGTGCAATTATCAGCTTCACTTATATGAAAACACAGCCTATGTACAATCAAAGCTTCACGTTGACGATGATTGTGCTTCCGGCGATCATAGCCGTCATCATCTTGCTGATTGGCAGCAATATCGCAAGAGCGTTCAGCCTTGCTGGCGCGTTCTCCATCATTCGGTTCAGAAGCGCTCCCGGTGATCCGAAGGATATCGCTTTTGTCTTATTTACGATGGCGGCGGGATTGGCCTGTGGTGTTGGATCTTTTGGTTACGCAGTGTTGTTCACGGTAGCCCTATGCTTGCTCATGTTTCTCTTGAAAGCTATTAAATTTGGTGCTAGGAAGTCCTCACAAAAATTGTTGAAAGTCACGATCCCAGAGAATCTGGGGTACGAGGAAGCGTTTGATGAGATTTTCGAGAAATTTGGCATTGTCTATGAATTGCGAAAAGTGAGAACGACGGAGCTCGGCAGCTTGTACGAGTTGGTGTACATGGTCACAATCGATCATCTCACGAATCAGAAAGAATTTCTTGATGCCGTCAGATGCAGGAATGGGAACTTGGATATTACTTTGACAATGAATCCAACCACGGTTGAATACTAAATGAAAGAGGTAGATGGACGATGAAAAAACAGCTAATTACGAAACAAGTTGGTGTTGTACTCTTATGTGCTGTTGTAGCATCTGCATGCAGCAGCCAGTCTGCTACAGAAACGAGCACTCAGGCCTCTTCGGAGTCAACTGCACAATCGACTGCAGCCGTAGTAACCGCGGCAACCACGCAGGAGGCCAGCTCGGATATCATCAAGAAAATTGAGTATGAAGCTGATGATGCTTATACAGATTGGAGCAATTCGAATGCGACAACAATCGAATTGAATGGGGCGAGCGCATCCATTACCGGGTCAGGCGCTGAGGTGAAAGACAGCAAGATTAGCATTACAGCAGCAGGGACCTATGTGGTGAGCGGCAAGCTGGATAACGGTCAAATCGCCATCAATGTGAAGGATAAAGGCACGGTTCGCCTTGTTTTAAACGGGGCTGAGCTGTCCAACAGCAGCACTTCGCCAATCTTCGTTGAGGAAGCGGGCAAGACGATTATTTCCCTGCAAGAGGGGACTACTAACGTTGTTACTGATGGAAAAACGTATGTTTACGCCGATGCTTCGACGGACGAGCCGAATGCAGCGATTTTCAGCAAAGATGATCTTACGATTAATGGTACAGGGAAACTTGTCGTTCAGGGAAACTATAACAATGGGATCACTAGTAAGGATAAGCTGAAAATTACAGGAGGCACGCTAGAGATTCATGCTGCCGACGACGCCTTGATGGGACGCGATCTCGTGGCTATCCAAGCTGGCACTTTCACCCTTGAAGCGGGTGGACACGGGATTAAAACTACGAACGATACAGAAGGCAAGGAAGGGTACTTGGCCATCGAAGGCGGCACTTTCCAAATCACTTCTGCCGAAGATGCTTTGCACAGCAGCGGCGGACTGCATGTGAATGGAGGAGAGCTGCAAATCAATGCCGGCGATGATGGCATTCATGGCGATATCTCCGTCGCCATTGCGGGCGGAACGATCGATATCGCGAGCAGCTATGAGGGAATAGAAGCTCCGACGATTGTAATCTCGGAGGGCCATACAAGCCTTGTAGCCAGCGATGACGGTGTGAACGCATCTTCGGGCAATGGGGAATCCGCTGGTGCGGGTGGACCTGGCGGGCCGGGCGGAGGTCAACCGGGAGGCACTGAAGCAGGTGGGCCACAATCCGGCGCTAACTCTAGCAGCACGCTTACGATTACCGGTGGATATTTAAACGTTGACGCCAAAGGAGACGGTTTGGACGCGAATGGTTCCATTGCCATGAGCGGTGGTACGGTAATCGTTAACGGTCCAACCGATAATGGTAATGGGCCACTTGATTACGACGGAACGTTCGAAATGACAGGCGGGTTCCTCGTAGCCGCTGGAAGCTCCGGGATGGCGCAAGCTACCTCTGACCAGTCATCGCAGCCAGGCATCCTGATGACGTACTCGAAAGCGCAGCAAGCTGGCACGATGGTTCACTTGGAGGATAGTGAAGGCAAGGAAATCCTGACATTTGCGCCAGCCAAAACGTATCAGTCGTTGTTCGTCAGCTCCCCGGCCATCAAGAAGGATGCCACGTATACGTTATACACTGGCGGTACGTCGACAGGCACAACGGCCAGTGGTCTCTATGACGGGGGTACGTACCAAGGAGGTACGAAGGTAGTCGACTTTACACAGTCGTCGGTCATCACTTGGTTGTCTGAAACAGGCGTGACGGAAGCAAGGCAAGGCATGGGCGGTCCTGGCGGCGGCCCTGGTCAGGGCGGAGGAGGCAGAGGAGGCATGGGAACGCCGCCTGAAGGTGGTGGAGAACCTCCGCAACGGAAGTAGTCAGTGATACAAACAATCTGTGTCGAAAGGGTTAACTGTGAATCAGTTAGCCTTTTTTTACATGATAGGAAGCTATTTATCTCTCTATAAATCAGGTAATATATATATTATATTTAATTACCAATATTTTATTGTTGAAATGAGGTTTAGAAGTGCATCATCTGCATGGTACATACGATATGGTTTTAGTTGCATTTTCCTATGTGGTTGCTGTCGTGGCATCCTATACAGTCCTCGATTTAGTAGGAAGAATCAGCACTTCCAAAGGAGGATCTCGCTGGTCTTGGCTCCTTTTTGGAGCGATCGCAATGGGCTTGGGCGTATGGTCCATGCATTTTGTCGGGATGCTTGCATTTTCGCTGAACATTTCTGTTTCCTATAACTTAGTCAATGTCATACTTTCCGTCGTCGTCGTGATTGCGGCTTCCTTCCTTGCCCTGTATGTGGTTGGCCGAAGTCAATTATCCTGGCGATTATTGCTTGCAGGTGGGCTGCTGCTCGCAACGGGCATCTCGGCTATGCATTATATTGGGATGGCTGCGATGGAAATTAATATTACCTATAAGCCTGTTTATTTCACATTATCGATTCTGATTGCTATTGTGGCATCTATTGCGGCGTTGTGGTTAGCGTTCTATTTCCGTAAGGGCATAGAGCCGAGTAGAATGTGGAAAAAGCTAGGCAGTGGCTTAATTATGGGAGCTGCTGTAGTAGGCATGCACTATACGGGCATGTATGCAGCGCAATTTCAAATGCTGGATGTATTAGATGAGACCAAAGGTATGTTTCTGGATCAGAAGCTTTTGGCATATACGATCGCAGCAGGCACGCTGTTCACATTAGGTTTGTCGCTTTTTGGCATTTATATTTCCAATCGATTGTCACGCAAAGATAACGAAATCCAGGAACATGAGAAGTGGTATAAATCCTTATTCGAAAATAATCAGGATGGCATCATTTCGATCAATATGGACCATCGCATTATTGGGTTTAATTCCGCTGTAACGGAACTCACAGGGCTAACCAGTGATTGGTTCCGCAATCAAACGATAGATAATATCTTACCCTTCATTGTACCGGAGGATCAGGAGCGCACGAGGGAGTTGTTTGCAAAGTCGCGAGACGGCGAGATGCAGACCTACTACACCGCGATTATCCACAAGCAAGGACACCGTGTCGAGCTAAGTGTGATTAATGCCCCGGTCATCCTCGATGGGCAAGTTGTCGGCAGCTACATTATTGCCAAAGACATCACGGAAGAAAAGCAGTCCAAAGAGAAAATCCAACACCTCGCCTTTCACGATGAGCTGACGGGAATGCCTAATAGGCGCATGTTCAATGAGGTGCTGGGCCAGATGATTGACAGCGATGCTAAGCAGTTCGCGGTCATGGTGATGGATCTGGACCGGTTTAAATTAATTAATGATTCCCTCGGGCATACCTATGGAGATCAATTCTTGCAGGAAATGTGTGAGCGTATCCGTCGGTGCATGGAGGGTATGAATGTAACTTTAGCGCGTATGGGCRGCGACGAGTTTACATTGCTCTGTGATAGCAGTTACGAAAGGGACGAAGTTGCAGGCTTGGCCGAACAAATCATCAAAGCGATTGGTGTACCGTATCGTCTTAAAGAGAATGATTTCTATGTCACAGCAAGCATCGGTATTGCTTTATATCCTACCGACGGTGCAGATGCGGTGCAGTTGCTCAAAAATGCGGACACCGCCATGTACGAAGTGAAGAAAAACGGCAAAAACGGGTACCAGTTCTATACGGGCGAATTGAACGCGCAATTGCAGGAGAAAATTGAGTTGGAAGTTGATTTGCGTCAGGCAATCACGCGCAAGCAGCTGTTCTTGAATTATCAGCCGCAGATTCGAGCGGGAGATAGCCAGATGATCGGCGTCGAGGCGCTCGTTCGTTGGAATCACCCGACGAAAGGCACGATTTCCCCAGGCGTATTCATTCCGATAGCAGAAGAAACGGGCATTATTTATGAAATGGGCACATGGGTATTGAGAGAAGCCTGCCGGCAAATGAAAGAATGGCATCGTGGAGGCGGGCCGCTGATTCCTGTTTCCGTTAATTTATCCTCCCAGCAGTTCCACCAGGCCAATTTGGCCATGTACATTAAGGAAATTTTAGTGGAAACCGGGCTTGAACCGCAATACTTGGAGCTGGAAATTACGGAAAGCATGATGATGGACGCGTCTGTTTCCAGAAGTATTCTAAACGAACTAACGGAGTCTGGCATTCGGATCAGCTTGGATGACTTCGGAACGGGCTATAGTTCCTTGAGTTACCTGAAGCTTCTGCCGATCCACAAGCTCAAAATTGATCGTTCGTTTATCCGCGATATTACGGAGAACAATAATGATAAAGCGATAGTTGCAACGATTATCTCGATGGCGCAGCATTTGAATATGGACGTTATCGCGGAAGGTATTGAGACGAAGGAACAGCTGGATATTTTAATGGATAATGATTGCAAAAAGATTCAAGGTTATTATTACAGCCGGCCATTACCTGCTCGAGATGTAGAGGAAGCTTTTTTCGCTCCGATGCGAGCAAGTAAATCATAAAGGCGCCGCTTTAGTTGTTAGAAACCCGATTAGCTCTGTAGAGCTGGTCGGGTTTTTTGTTAACTAGTATAAGTAATTCTTTCCAAACAAATAATACGCAGAAGATCTGATAAATGACATTGGAAGGTGGGGACCGGAGTCGATGGCAAGTGAAACCCTCTCGGACAGTGTTAAATCGATTATGGACGTCATCGGGCATAATCATGATGTTGTTTTGCGAGAAATTATCCTTGGAAGTACAGGACGGAAAGCCGCAATTATCTATATTACAACAATCGGGAGTTCTGAAGTTATTAACAAAAGCGTGTTGCAACCACTGATGAATATGCAAGCAGCAGACGGCGATTTAATTGCGGATCTATTCAAAGAAAGAGTGCTGGGCACCACGATTTTGCTTTCCGAACTGGTCGAAATCGAGTCGGTGACGTCTTGTATTCGCAATATTTTATCAGGAAATACCGTACTCATCATTGACCAAATCAGCAGCTATATCATTCTTAGCACGGCACATCAAGAAGGAAGAAGTATTCAAGAACCGAAGTCGGAATCCGTGGTGCGGGGCTCGCGTGAAGGTTTTGTTGAGAATATCTCAACGAATATTTCGCTAATCCGACAGCGGATCAAGGATCCTACGTTCACGATGCTCCAATATCACGTTGGCAGGCGTACCGAGAGAGAGCTAGTTATCGCCTTCATTAAGGATATTGCAAACGATCAGATTGTGGAGGAAGTTTGTCGTAGAATCGAAACAATCGATATTGACGATGTAGCGGAATCCGGGTTTATTGAACAATTTATTGAAGATAATACGTTCTCGCCTTTCCCTCAAGTCATGAATACAGAACGTCCCGACAGAGTTGTCAATGCCTTAATGGAAGGCAAAGTGGCTATTCTCTTGGATGGCACGCCTTTTGTGCTCATTGTTCCAGTGACGTTTCCGATGATGCTTTATTCTCCGGAAGACAATAATGAACGCTGGATGTATTCAAGTTTAATCCGCTTAATGCGATATGTACTCGTTGTTACTTCCCTGTATTTACCATCCCTTTATATTGCTTTTATATCTTTTCATCAGGGACTAATTCCCACTAAGTTAGCCATATCCATTACTTCCAGCAGGGAAGGGGTTCCCTTTCCCACCTTTGTAGAAGCCATGATGATGGAAATAACGATTGAAATACTACGTGAAGCCGCTATTCGGCTGCCCAAGCCAATTGGACAAGCGATTGGTATGGTTGGTGGTCTAGTTATCGGGCAATCGGCGGTACAGGCTGGTATTGTGAGCCCAATCATGGTCATTGTCGTGGCCGTGACGGCAATCTCATCCTATACGATACCTATCTATTCAGCAGGTATTGCCATGCGTTTGCTAAGGTTCTTCATGATGTTGGCAGCCGCAGTGTTAGGCTTATACGGGATTATTATGGTTACGCTGCTGCTTCTGTCCCACATGATGAAGTTAAAAAGTTTTGGGACCAACTATGCAGGCATATTCGTGCATTATCACCCTTCAGACTGGAAGGATTCCATTATTAAGTATCCCTTGAAATGGATAAAAGACCGCCCGAAAATATTGGATCCCAAAGACAAGAAGCGAACGAATTAACGACAACTAATGAAAAGGGGGGTGGACACATGAAGATCGTGCGAAGTGATCAGATTTCGATTTCGCAATTGACTGTCTTGAATACATCCATGATTCTCGGACTGTCCATTCTCACGCTGCCAAGAGCCACTTCTGAGAAAATTGGTACCCCAGACGTATGGATAAGCATCATCATCGCGGGGCTAATCTCCGTGCTGTTGGCCGTTATATGTGCGAAGGTAAGCCAGCGGTTTCCCGGACAGACCTTCTTTGACTACAATCGACAGATTGTTGGYAAAGCGATCGGCATTGCTTTTAGTGTCGTATTTTGCGTGTACTATATCTTGATGGCTGCTTTCGAAGTGCGTATGCAGGCCGAGGTTATCAGGCAATTTCTTTTAGACCAAACGCCAATTGAAGTGACTATGATTACGTTTCTGTTTGTTGCCGGTTATTTGCTCCTGGGACAAATAAATCCGATAGCCCGGCTAATGGAGTTTTTATTGCCGATTACCTATATAAGCATTCTGTTTGTTATGCTGCTGAGTGTCCAGGATTTTGATATCGATAGGTTGCGTCCAGTTCTAAGTGAAGGAATACGCCCTGTTTTCAGAGGTCTTCTCTCGACAGCACTATCCTATTCGGGCTTTGAATGTATCATGGTGTTCTCGGCTTTTGTGGATAAGCCCAAAAAAATGGTTCTTTCCGCTATTATCGGCGTTTCCCTGATCATCGTCCTGTATACGATAAATGCGGTTATTGTTATTGATGTATTGGGCGTTTCAGAATCCAGTACGTTAACTTGGCCGACCTTGGAATTGATTAAAAATGTGGAGATGGCCGGGTTTTTTCTAGAAAATTTTGAAGTCATTTTCATTGCTGTCTGGCTTGTTGAGATCTTTACCACCTATATCATTTCCCATTACATCGCAAGTCTTGGTATTAGCAAAATGTTTGGCATCAATATCAACTATGTACATATCGGTTTGTTGGTTGTTATATATTTCATTGGCATTTATCCAAGTGATTTGAACGGCAGCATCAAGCTCGGAGAACTTATTGGGAACATATCCTTATTCACGGCGGGAGTCATGCCGATCTTACTGCTGTTCATTGCTGCACTTAGAAAAAGGGGACGTACACTGTGAAACAATGCGTAAAACGGGCTGTTTACTGTCTCTTCTTACTATCATTTCTTGTACTTCCTGGGTGCTGGGATAAAAGGGAAATCGAACAGATTGGCATGATCGCTGGAATCGCATTGGATCAGGGGGAGGATACCTCCAGCCACCGGATAAAAATGACGCAGCAATTCGTCAATACGACTCTCGGGTCGAAGGAAGGCGTAACCAAAGGATATTTTAACCTTACCGATGAGGGCTCGAATATATTTGAAGTCATTAGAAGAACGTCAACGCGAACAGACCGTTCGCCCTATTATACGCATTTGAAGGTCATTGTCTTAAGCGATAAAGTCACATCTGCGGCTCAGCTATTGGATTTAATGAACTTTTTCCAGCGGGATCATGAGATGAGACGAACCGTACGTTTGTATTTTTCCAAAGGTCCTGCTATCACAGTTCTCGAGAAATCGACGGAAAACAAAGAGATTCCTGCCTTTAATATTTTTTATAAATCGCGAAATCATTACAAAACGTTAGAAATGCCTCGCCAAATAACCTTGGGGGAGATGTCTGTCAATCTCTCTAGTCAGCTAAGCTTCCTTGTTCAAGTGATTGATCTTTCGAATGGGTCCGAGATGCAGGGAGCTGCTGTTGTTTCGGGAAAAAAGAAGCGTTTAATTGGTTGGTTGAATAAAGAGGAGGTTTCAGGAATCAATTGGGTTCTAGGGACTAAGAGCGGAAGTAAAGGGGGAGTTATGACGGTCGCAGATAAGAAAACGAAGAAAGACATGATATACGAAGTTGATCATATCTCTACAAAAATCGAACCGAAGGTGGAGGGCGAGCAGATTACCTTTCATGTTTCCATTGATTCGGAGGGTCGTCTTGGGGAGGATTGGACTGTCAATGATGCACTTGATGAGGATTTTATTAAAAAGACGGATGAGTTGATCGCAGATGAGGTAAAACGGGTTGCGGAACAAGCTGTTGCAAAAATAAAAGATACTTATAAAGTGGATGTTGCCGACTTTGGAGAACAATTGAGAATCAAAGATTACAAGCAATGGAAGAAAGTAAAGAATGATTGGGATGAAGCGTTCAGCCGATCGAATGTGGAAATAGAAGCGAAAGTACACATTCGAGAGTTTGGATCTAAAGGAAGGAAAGTCCCCAAACTACCAGATAGCAAGGACAAGAAATAGGGGCGGAATCTGAATTGTCTGCGCGAAGCCAATACGTAGCGGCTTTGCGCAGACTGTTGTCATTTATTTGATCAATTCGATATCGATTGACTTTCCATTCACTGCATCGAACTCTACAGTCGTTGTCGAAGTACTTGTGCTAACTACCCGTGCTTCGCTGCTGGCATTTTTCAAATGCCATGCACCTACTAATATAACGGTGTCCTTCATCATAGCACTTGGAGTTAACGAACCAGTAAGACGCAGATCAGGATCCGCAACGCTTAGCACAATATGATTGGAACTTAATGACTGGACCACCGCCATGATGGGGTTGCTGCTGCTTTGAATCAGGCCTTGATTCATCGGTACATTGCTGTTAAAGATGGCATAGCCAGTAGCTTCCTTCCCCGGCTCCGAGTTTTGGACAATATGAGCATCGCTATTTTTTTGCAAAACCGTGTATTGCGTGTTGTTTGCGAATGCAGCCGTCCCCTGTGCTCCTGCCCCTACTTTAATGGCATATTCGTAACCTGCCGATGCTGGAGCAGAACCGTGATTGATATAGGCCGTAGTGTAGTTGCCAGTCGTATTTTTCGTGCCTGCGCTGTTTCTAGAGTTTTGCACACCGCGCGTAATGACAGTGCCAGCCGCATTCGGCAGCACATAACCGTTCCCGTAAGGATCTACGATCCAGGCTGGGGTTGTACTTGTGATTGTACTCGTATAAGTCGCATAAGTGACCGAGGTAACGGAGTTGTACCAGAATGGCATCGTACTGCTCGGCATAAACGATTGAAACAGGGTAGTTTCCGTATTATGCATGGCATCCGTGTTATGAATATCAGAGCCTAAGCTGACTACTTTATCGCCAAAAAAGAAGACCGATTTGTTTGCTCGGAAGCTTGCGTCAAAGACGGTGTCATGCAGTTTCATAGCGTAGACGCCATATTTATTTTGAGAGGATACACCGCCTACGAAGGTGCTATCCGTAAAAAGTCGCATACGATCCGTTTTTTGTGCCAGCTCAGTCAGAGACATGTGTTTCACTGTCGTACCCGGCCAGCGGCTCCAGTCCCATCCAGCGTCAAGGTTAATGCCGCTTTCGACGATTCCGGAAGTCAGTCCGTTTCTCAATATCTGCATATTGCCGTAATTCTGATAGGCGCCATACACATTTTGATTGCTGGCAGATTCGAAGTTCCAAGCATATTTACTCCAGCCTTTTATTCCGATCAGCAAGTCATTTACGCGATTGACAGCCATAGCGCCATAGGGCATGACCCAGTATCCTTGCGGATTGGCCTTCGGCGGGACCCCTGCCTTCGACAGTCCATCCGCAAGCTGCAAGCCGCCAAGCGTATCCATATACTCAACACCGTACGAGTCGGCTTGTTTGAATAGGCCTTGTATCAACTTGGACTGCGGATTCCAAAGTCGTGTGAAGGTAGAAGCAAGCTCCGTGTCTACTGGGGTATTGGCCATGGCCAGATAGGAGTAGGCCAGCAGACTCGTCAGCGGGCTGGTAGTGGTGGGGAAACGTCCGGTTGCCCCGACGGGCATGGTGTATGTATTGGAAGCCAGCTCTAGTGTGAGCAGTGCTTTTTTGATGTTATTTTTCGCATCATCGGACAGAGCATAAGGAGTTCCACTCAGGAGGTAGGCAATCAGGGAAGCCGTCTGCATCGCATGATCCCCATAGGCATTCATATAGACCCCGCCATGATGGAATAGGGTGCCGTCAGGCTTGATCGTATCGGCGAAACCAGGTGCGATTTGCAGCGCTTGCTCATACAAGCCGACGAGGCCTTTCATGTACTGTGCTTTCTTAGGCGTATGATCCATACCTAGAACGTAAAGTAAGTCATACATGAATTTTGTTCGGATTTCATCCGCTGTTGTCTCTTCGTAAACGGAATTATCGAATGTTTTACCGAAATTCGTGTACCAGAATATCGTGTTAAGCTCCCGTTCGAAAATTCCTGCAGCCTTCAGCTCATTGCGCATAAGATAAACAGCATGAAAATACCCGCTGTGCCTGTTTGCTTCATGATCCTGAGTGCCGATGGCACTGCCATTCGCCCAACCTTGGTCATTCATATAATCAAACACATCGATCGCTTTTTGTTTGCTTAACACATTACCGTTGATTTTGTAGTCGAAAACGAGCGGCAACAGCACCGTTTGGCTAACATTGTCGCCGAATTTAAGCGAATGTGGATCTGAGTTTGCGTATAGCGCTTCTCCAGTCATTGTACCATCAGGGTGTCTGACGATATGCAGCGCGTTATACGCAACAAGCCCCGCTCGAATGAAACCTTGGAGGGCGTCATATCTCATTTTAAGCGGCCCGGTTAACTGTGCATACTGCAGTGCATCGCCATAAATCCACTTCTCATACCGGCTTGAGATCGTATCGAAGGCACTAATTTCCTGCGGAGTAATTGTCGCTGGCAGTGGGAGGGTAGGCTGTTGTTGGCTGTAGAAGTAGACATTATCCCAAGTGCTTTGGCCGACATTCAGGCCAGTCTTGGGCATCTGGTAATCCGCGGATCTTGCTGTTACCATCGATGGGGAAAATTCCAAGTTATCGAAATAAAGGCTCCCCGATGGTATGGAGGCAGGGGGAATGATTTGCATCGCCTCGAGCGGTTCGTTGATGTTTTGCGTATAAGCTGGGTTTCTACCCTCTTCTCTAAATTTGATCCAGACGGCCCGCCATCCTTTGAAATTCAGATTCACTTTGAACGAAAAGTGATGGATGCCATTGTTGAGTTCCGTCGTTTTGCCGAAATTGAACGTCACTTGATCGTTGACTGGATTTTCATTATAAATCCATAGCTTCATGCCGCCATGCTTAACGTTCGCTGTGGCTAGATTGGCAGGCTGCGTGTCGCGCAGCTTGGAGCCATTGGACCATGCCCAGTGCAAGGAGCTGCCTCCGTGCTTGTAATGTTTACTTGATAGCTCAGCCAATCCGCCATTTTCCACGCTCCAGGTGGCAGGCAGCGCAGCTCCCTCGAACGACTCCGTGCGGGAATAATCGTCGGCTGCATGCGTAGCACTTGGATATGCCCCTACGCTTGATGCCAGAAGCAGTGCCGCAACCAGAAGTCGCACGGTGTGTTTTCTTCCTTTTTGTAATAATGAGTTCACATAAATTCCTCCTTCAATTTTTATGACAAAGGTTCTAGTTGGCCTCGGAAACCCGTGCCTATAGTCCCTCGTTGAGAATATCTCGTGATTATCACCTCCAAACTTATCTTGGATATCGGATGAAGATCGATAAAATATTATAAAAATTACATAAAAGCAAAAAAATGCATATTTAGACCTAATAATAGGATCTATATACTACAAATTCTAGCAGTCCAAAAGACACCCATGGAGTGCCCTAAGGACCAAGTGGGGTTAGCCGATCAACCTAGAAGGTTTTAAGCCCTTTTTGGCGAATAAAAGTAGGGTATTGCTTAAGAATACCGGAGGTGGAAGATGAAAGCGCTATTTATTGGAGGAACAGGAACAATTAGTTCAGCAATTACGAAGCATCTGCTAGAAAGTGGATGCGAGCTTTATCTGCTGAATAGAGGCACGAGAAATGAATCTTTACTAGCGGGGGCCAAATTGCTCACTGCTGATATTCGGGATGAAGAGCACGTCGCTAGTCTAATTGAACACTTGGAGTTCGATGTTGTTGCAGATTTCATCGCGTTCGAACCGGCTCAGCTGGAGAGAGATTACCGCTTATTTCAAGGTAAAACGAAGCAATTTATGTTCATAAGCTCAGCATCTGCCTACCAGACACCGCTGTCTGACTATAGAATTACGGAAGGAACACCATTATCCAATCCGTATTGGGAGTATTCGAGAAACAAAATTGCTTGTGAGGATTACTTACTTAAGCAGTACCGCGACCATGGTTTCCCTATCACAATTGTGAGACCTAGCCATACCTATGATGAACGCTCCATTCCACTTGGTGTACATGGCAGTAAGGGCAGCTGGCAAGTTGCCAAACGTATGCTGGAGAACAAACCCGTGATCATTCATGGGGATGGGACTTCACTGTGGACGATGACGCATAATAGCGACTTTGCGAAGGGTTTTATCGGCCTTATGGGCAATGCTCATGCCATTGGGGAGTCCGTACATATCACTTCCGATGAGTCGCTTACATGGAATCAAATATATGAAGCTATTGCCGATGCACTTGGGGTCAAGCTGCAGGCCGTCCATGTTTCATCTGAATTTCTGGACGCGTGCAGCACGGAGAATTACAGAGGCGGTTTGCTCGGAGACAAGGCGAATTCCGTTGTTTTTGACAATGCGAAGTTGAAGCGTCTTGTTCCGGAGTTCGTTGCAACCACTCGTTTTGATCAGGGGATTAAATCGACGGTTGCCCATATTTTAGCTAAACCCGAGCTGCAGAGAGAAGATCAGGAGTTCGATCAATGGTGCGATAAGGTGATCCAGGCCTTAGAGGCGGCTGTGCAGGCAATTCGGGAATAGGTTCGAAGGGATGGCTAATGAATGAATATATCGGTTGATATCAGAGATAACTCCAGAGTCGCTATTATCGAGAACAGTGATATCCTCATTAGCGATGTACAGGAGGCTTTGGACTTGATGGCCTCTGTTCAATATTTGGAAGAATGCCATAAAATTTTGATGGACAAAGCCAACATCACGGAAGACTTTTTCGAGCTTAGGACCCGTCTTGCAGGTGAAATTTTGCAGAAATTTACGAATTACAAGGTTAAACTTGCGATTGTTGGAGATTTTGACGTGTATGAAAGTAAAAGTCTGCGGGATTTTATCTATGAATGCAATCAGGGTAACTCGGTGTTCTTCCTGAAGGACAGAGGGGCAGCATTGGAAGCCCTACATAAAGTCGAGTAACACTATGGATAAAAGAGTGCTTGATGCCGGCTTGTCGATAATTTCAGCGTGCAAGAGATAGACAGGCGATATTTGGGACGCTCATTACGGATGCCGCGGCTGTGATTTTGCATGCTCTCGATGTTTCAATCGATCAACTACATGGGGGCGGGCACAATGTGATCTATTCGGCAGTAAGCTTACTTGGGAAACGTGAACTTGGGGGATGGGGGACAAAAGAGGAAGTCGACGGGATCGGCTCCTTACTTCACTCATTAAAAAAAGCAATTCCCGGGCGATCCTGGCTGGGCAGTTCGGTTTCGGAGGTAAAGAAATTGTCGATCGATGAAAGCGATCAATTTCCTGAGCTTCAGCATCCTGGACAGCTGTCGACTTTTATCCTTGATGAGCTGTCGGCCTTTAGCACGATCTATCGAGCCGAATCGCATCATGACTT